>DOHL01000028.1:2654-7347 GCA_003535305.1 Candidatus Acetothermia bacterium | reverse complement strand
GATTTACCAGAGACTGTTCAAAGGAAGCTAAGTCCTTGGCAAGGGAGATTAAAGGGATTAAACTATCATTAACAATCAAGGCAGTTAACTGCTGGTTTAGGGTGAGAAAAATGATCCGATTTGATAAATTGACTGAGGGAGCACAAGAGTTATTCCATGAAGCGCAGGATCTTTTAAGGCGGTACAAACAAAACCAGCTCGATGTCGAACAGATTCTTTACGTCCTTGTGACGAAAGAGGGAGTAGGGCGTGAAATTCTGCAGGAGATGGGAATCAACTTAGCCGGGCTGGCAAAGGAGATCGATATCTTACTGCAAGCCAAGCCTTCTCTCTCCGGCGCGGTTGGCACTCAAATCTATATCACTCCCCGCTTGGATGCAGTTGTCACTGGAGCTCAGTTGGAGGCCGAGCGATTACGTGATGAGTTCATCGGCGTCGATCACCTTCTCCTTTCACTCAGCCGTATAACCGACCCACAACTGAAGCGAATCCTCGATCATCATCAGATCACACCGGAGGCTATCTATACAGCGCTGCGGAAAGTGCGGGGTGAACAGCGGTTAACCGATCGTACTTCAGAAGAGCAGTATCAGGTATTGAAGAAGTATTCGATAAATCTTACGCAGATGGCCAGCCGTAATGAGCTCGATCCGGTAATCGGTCGTGAAGAAGAAATCCGACGTCTAGAGCAGATTCTCGCACGCCGCCGCAAAAATAATCCGGTACTGATCGGTGAACCAGGGGTAGGAAAGACCGCGGTTGTAGAAGGGTTAGCACAACGGATCACCGACAGCGAAGTCTGCGACGCTCTCAAGGGGAAAGAGATTATCGCTCTCGATGTCGCGGCGATGGTCGCGGGATCGAAGTTTCGCGGTGAATTTGAAGATCGGTTAAAAGCAGTGATCAAAGAGATCACGGCGCAGGCGGGAAAGACAATCGTCTTTATCGATGAAATTCACACGATCGTCGGAGCCGGTGCGGCAGAGGGAGCAATAGATGCCGCTAACATGTTGAAGGAACCTCTCTCACGCGGGAAGTTCCAATTGATTGGGGCGACGACGCTCGATGAGTACCGCGAGCATATTGAGAAAGATGCGGCGTTAGAGCGACGCCTCCAGAAGGTGTACGTGCGTGAGCCGGATGTAGAAGAAACAGCAGCGATTCTGGAAGGGTTGCGCAAGAAGCTCGAGGAGCACCACCATATTGAGATCACTGATGAAGCGATCAACGCAGCAGCAAAGCTCGCCGAACGGTATATCTCCGAGCGATTTCTCCCTGATAAGGCGATCGATCTTGTAGACGAGGCGGCAAGCAGAATCCGCGTTGATGGTAGTGGGAAGAAGGTCGAAGAGGCTGAGATCGCCGCGCTCGTTGCGCAGTGGACCGGTATCCCTGTCGAGCGGATGCTTTCTGAGGAACGAACCCGACTGGCACAGATGGAAGAGATTCTCCATCAACGAGTGGTAAATCAACGGGAAGGGGTACGCGCTGTTGCTGAGGCAGTGCGCCACTCGCGCGCCGGGCTCGCTGACCCACGGCAACCGATCGGCACCTTCCTCTTTCTTGGCCCCACTGGAGTGGGGAAGACAGAGCTCGCCAAAGCATTGGCAGCGTTCCTGTTCGGAAGCGAGAACTCCTTACAGCGAATCGATATGTCCGAGTATATGGAACGCCATGCAGTAGCACGACTGATCGGATCCCCGCCTGGGTACGTGGGGTATGAAGAAGGGGGGCAGCTCACCGAGGCAGTGCGGCGGCGACCATATCAGGTCGTGCTGTTCGACGAGGTAGAGAAGGCTCATCCGCAAGTGATGAATCTGCTCTTGCAACTGCTCGATGAGGGACGGTTGACCGACGGACATGGCCGCACAGTTGATTTTCGCCATACAATCATCATCATGACCTCAAATGTAGGAAGCGAACACTTTGCCGCCGAGCTTGCGGAAGAAGAGGCGCGTAAGAAGATCGACGAAGAGCTGAAACATCTTTTCCGGCCAGAGTTTCTGAACCGGATCGACGAGATAATCATCTTTCATCCTCTCTCAGAAGAGGCAATTCTCGAGATCGTTGATCTCAAAGCTGTTCTGTTGAACGATCGCCTCACTGAGCAAGGTATTTCTCTCTCCCTTACTACAGAAGCCAAGAAAGTGCTGGCAAAGGAAGGGTTCGATCCCCACTACGGTGCGCGGCCGCTAGAGCGGGCTCTCAAGCGTTTGGTGGAAAACCCAATAGCGATGAAGATCGTCGAGGGCGAGGTAAAAGAGGGCGACGTGGTCACGGTCGACGCAGCAGCGATGGCAAACGCTGTAGTCATCCGCCATCAAAGGGGTGAGTGAAGAAGCGATAGAAGCCGTCCAAATGAAAATTCCGATATTTTTCATATCAGGTGTTTTCTGCTATCATCAACCCAGATTATGTATTAACCGCAGACAGGTCTGTGGTTTTATTAACGCATATTTTGGGATCAATATAAATGAGCCGCTATCCTCTTGTCGTACTCGCTGTGGTATTCATCGTCGGAGCAGTAAGTGGAGTTTATCTCCCTCTGCCCTTTACGCCTATTTTCCTTTTCTGGATGAGCTCTATTCTGTTAGTCAGCACAATCGCGCTCCGTGCGATCTATCCACCCTCCCGCCTCACAGAAAGGGGAGCTATCCGACTATCGCTGCTAATGACGATCGCCTTCTTAGTGGTGGCGCTCTGCCTTGGGCTGCTGCGCGGGACAATGTTTATCATTCCTGCTGATCCTCTCTACCGCCGAGCAGTTAGTTTGCGCCAGGTCGAAGGCATGGTGGTAAATTATCCTGTCTTCGGCAATGGTCGGGTAATGTTCGTTATGGAACCGGATCATATTAACGGCCGAATCAGAGTGGTGCTGGCCGACGAAGCGACCGCAATGATGCCGCAGTATGGCGATCGACTACGTATCGCCGGTCAATTCAGCGTTCCTCCCCGTCATATCGGGTTCGACTTCCGTGCCTTCCTCGCCCGGCAACGTATATTCGCCACCATCTGGATCAGCAATCCCGCTGAGATAAAGGTGATCGGAGAGGGAGGAAACCCGATTCTTCGCTGGGGGTTTAGGGTTCGAGCCAAGATTTACTGCGCAATCGATCGTGCATTCTCCCCACGCAGCGCAGGATTGGTCAAATCACTCCTCTTTGGCGATCGAACCGGATTGACCGATGAGATAGAAGAGAGTTTCCGCCGGACAGGGTTGATGCATCTCCTCGCTGTCTCCGGTCTCCATTTAGGAATACTGTTAGCGGGATTATGGTTTGGATTACGACTTATGGGGATTAGAGCGATGATCGCTTATCCGTTGGTGGGAATCTTCGTCCTTCTCTACTTGGTGATCGTCGGACCGCGAGTGAGTTTACTGCGCGCAGCGCTCATGTTCTCATTTCTTGCTCTGGGAAGCGTCCTCGCTGATGCAGGGATCATCCTCCGGCGATGGGCCAGATCTTACCAAGGCTTGGCTGCAGCAGCGATCGTTCTCATCGCTGTCAGGCCGACTGCCTTATTTGATGTCGGGTTTCAACTGAGTTTTACCGCTACAGCAGCAATAATGTTCGTCTTCGACCGCGATGTGGGAATCGGAGCAGCAATACGAAATCGAGCCGCCAGATTGCATAAGCAACTCCACTTACCGGAGCGAATCTGTCGCTATCCTCTCGAATTGGTGCTCGCCGGCGCAGCAGCGCAGCTCGGCGTTGCTCCGATCATCGCCTACCACTTTCATCAGATATATCTTATCGTACTCGTTGCGAATCTAATTGTCATTCCTCTGATCACCATTACTTTATGGGGAGGAATACTTTTTTTGGTCACGATCAGTCTACCCGTTATCTCTCTTCCACTGGCTGGAGCGTTGGATGCGGTTCTCCTTGCGCCAATCGTCTTTATCGTCGGCAGATTGGCGCAAATCCCGTTCGCTGCGATCACTGTCCCATCGCCTATGGGAATTTGGTTGGGATTAGGGGTAATTGTTATGATAACCATCTATCTATGGCAACGTTGGCGCGATCAGTCGTCGTGGACCTTATAATCGATATCGATCACTTCCGGCGGGCACTGGGACGGACGGCGACGGTCCACCAACCAATTTGCAAAGAGGAAGAGACCGATCAGATCGGTGATTGGGCCGGGGATAAGGAGAAATAGACCGGATAGCAGCGGCCCCATGTCGCGTAATAGGAACGGCAGCGTAATTCGTCTGTGCCAAATATCAAACAATAATATCTGCACTATATTCTTCTTGCCCAATATCCGCAGGAGACCGATGCCGAGCAGGGCGGTGATGATGATCATCCCTAATACAACTGCCCCGCCAAGTATTTGAGTCAACTTCACCAGGAAGAAAAGCTCGACTGCAATGATCACTGCCAGAACAATAAATATCAATAACGCCATATGATAGATCAAAGTAATGTTACCGGCCAGAAGCAGAACTCGCAACTATATACATAGGACTGAGGACTGACTTGCTCTCCAGTGCCTTTTCGCAGTAAGATTACATGTAACTGAGACCCCTAAGGGGCAAGTTCACGAAGGACCTGTCTGCTGCCGGACAGGTAGACCGCAACAGGGAAAAGGTAAGAGAAACAAGGATTGAAGCATGAGGGGTCGAAAACCCAGCAAACTTTATGAACTCCCAATTCCTTTATAGTAATCCCAGATTATGTATTAACCG
>DOHL01000028.1:0-2244 GCA_003535305.1 Candidatus Acetothermia bacterium | reverse complement strand
ACAGAGACCATTCACCCTGTTAGATAGCAAGCATCTAACAGGGCAGGCCCATGAAGTAGGGCTGCACAGGGCAAGGAGAAAGATATTAAAATAAAAGAAAAAACTCCATTTTGTTATTTTTCCCTGCCTGCGCCTGCCTGTCGGCAGACAGGGCAGGCAGGTCTGTGGTTTTATTAACGCATATTTTGGGTTTACAATTACACTAATATTTTAGAAAGGACTGAATGGATAGAAGCGCACGTTATTACTTAGTAGGGCTCAATATGATCCCTGCTCTTACTCCCCGAAGGAAGAGGATATTGCGTGCTCATTTCTCCTCTCCGGCGGAGATTTGGCATCTCTCTCTGCAGCGACTGAATGCAATAGCCGGTATTGCCGAGATCGCACCGCAGATCATTGCAGCGCGACGTGCAATATCGATCGATAAAGAGTTTGAGCAGGCAGCGCAGATGGGAATCAAGATTATAACTATCCTTGACCCGAATTACCCGCAGCTGTTACGTGAGATCAACGATCCCCCTCCCGTCCTTTACGTCAAAGGCCAATTTACCAAAGAAGATGCGATTGCCATCGGCATCGTCGGAACGCGTCGCGCCAGTCAATACGGACGAATGATCGCGACTCAACTGGCAAAGGAGATCGCGCAATTGAGGTTGACAGTAGTGAGCGGTATGGCGATGGGAATCGACGCTGCAGCTCATCATGGTGCATTGCAGGCCGGCGGACGGACAATAGCAGTCCTCGGCGCCGGACTGCTAACCATTTATCCGGCAATCAACCAACGTCTGGCAGAGAAGATCTCCCATTCCGGCTTGCTGGTCAGCGAGTTTCCTCTCCATAGCCGACCATCTAAATGGACATTTCCCCAGCGAAATCGAATTATCAGCGGCTTGGCACGGGGCATAGTGGTGATAGAAGCTCCGCTGCGCAGCGGAGCTCTGATCACCGCCCGTTTCGCATTAGAGCACGGACGAGAAGTCTTTGCCGTGCCCGGCAACATAACGAATACCGGCAGTACCGGGCCGAATCGTCTGATCAAGGATGGAGCAAAGTTGGTCGAAACCGTTGCTGATATCATTGATGAGTTTCCTGATCTCAAACACCTGCTCGCACCGGCAACAGCGGATAAGAATCTTGCGAAAGTCTTGCTCAGTCCCCAAGAAAGCACCATCTATAAATTATTGGGGCTGGAACCACTGCACATCGATGATATCATCAACCGGAGTGTTCTCTCGCTTGCTGAGATATCGCATGTATTGCTCACCCTCCAGATGAAGGGTCTGGTAAAAGAGATAGACGGAAAACGTTACACACGCAGTTTATAGAGCTTTGACACCGATAGATCAATTAAAACGCAAAAAACCAGGTTATGCCTGCTTTTTTCTTCTTTAGGAAGCTTTGGAGGTAAAAATTTATGATGAGTCAACAACAAACATTGGTCTTGCTGAAGCCCGATGCCCTGCAGCGGGGATTGATCGGAAAAATCATCGCCCGATTTGAAGAGAAGGGATTAAAACTTGTCGCACTGAAAATGATCGCTGTTGATGAAGAGTTGGCACGACGTCATTACGTCGAACATTTGGAAAAGGCATTTTTTCCGGAGCTGTTGCAATTCATCACTGCGGCGCCGGTAATAGCGATGGCGCTGGAAGGGCAAGAAGCAGTAGGAGTAGTTCGTACTTTGATGGGAGCGACCAATCCGCTTGAAGCTCTGCCGGGAACGATCCGCGGTGATTTTGGATTGAGTCTGACAAAGAACATTATTCACGGGTCTGATTCTCCCCAAGCCGCAGCACGCGAATTAGAGACTTTCTTTGCCGGCGAGTTGCTCGATTACGACCTCTCCCTCAACGAGTGGGTAGAGTGAAATTATCCCCATTATGGAGAGACACTATGAAACCGGTTCGCGGAGAATATATTCAAATCACTTTCACCGTTCCTAAGAAAGAACAAGCAACGCAGATATCCTCCCTGCTGCTTGAAAGACGACTGGCCGGCTGTATCCAGCTGATCGGACCGATAGTGAGCACCTATCGTTGGCAAGGCAAGATCGAAACCGCCGAAGAATGGCTATGCCTGATCAAAAGCCGCAACGATCGGTATGAAGAACTCGAGCAAGTGATCAAAGCGATACACCCCTATGAGACACCGGAGATTATCGTCACTCCGATCATCGCTGGGAACGCAGACTATTTGAAATGGCTCAATAATACACTGGCGCAGGAGTAAAGAAATCGCTTGAAT
>DOHL01000128.1:12856-14554 GCA_003535305.1 Candidatus Acetothermia bacterium | reverse complement strand
GCTCGGCCGGCAGACAGACTTCGCAGTGACATGGAAACTCTGCTGGTTACCGTCGAGTTGGGGTTTGGTGTGGTGTGGTGGTACAATAGGTCTGTGATGACACGAGAGAAACAATTACAGATTCAACTACGGGCGATCAGATTTTTACGGGTGCTTAAACACGGTCGCACTTATAGTGAGTTAAGTCAATTATTGAAAATATCTCCCATTGTATTGAACAGATACGTAAAAGGACACGTACTTCCGGAGATCGCGCGTGCTGAGCAGATACTCGAACTTTGCACGTGGGAAAAACTGGCTGAGCAAGCGCAACAACTCCTTGCGTTCGATGAAGACGGATTTATCGATAATACAGCGCTCCTCGCCGACACCTCTTTTTTAGCTACAGTCGCTGATCTCGTTGCAACTCGCTTCCCAAACACAAGCAAGGTTCTCACTGCCGCAGTGGACGGCATCCCTCCTGCTGTGCATATCGCTGCTGAGTTGGGAGTGCCGTGCTTATTTGCCAAGCGGGAACGCGAGATCGGTGTCTCTAAGTTCATTGAGTCCCGCTATAAACTTTCCGGCGGGCAGATGGTGAGCTACTTTCTCCCAGCAACAGCGCTCAGACGGAACGACCGCGTATTGATCATCGATGATCTGCTGCGTTCAGGGGAAACGCAATCCGTATTGGTAGAAATGGTGCAGATGAACGAAGCGACACCGGTCGGCATCTTCTCACTTATTCAGATCGGAGAGGAAGGAGTCCGCCGTCTGCAAAAATCGGTCTTCTGTCCAATTGAAGCACTGCTCGTTCTTAGCTAAACTGCCTTGTTTGCGTTAATCTTCTTCCGTAGGCCTTGACATTCTACGTTATTTGTGTTAATATAAACTAATCTACGTAGGGAGGTCATCGCTGAATGGAAAATGTGTTGGTCATTGGATCCGGCGGCCGGGAACACGCCATTGCCTGCTCTTTAGCTGATAGCCGGCAGGTAGGCACGGTCTATTGGATGCCGGGAAACGGGGGAGCGTCGATTCACTTCAAATTGACAGCTATTCCGCTCCTTGATTTCGATGATATCGTTACTTTTGTCTCTGACAAAAATATCGCACTCACCGTTGTCGGGCCGGAACAGTATATGGCCGAGGGACTTGTCGATCGGTTCACTGCCGCTGGATTACAAATATTCGGCTTCTCGCGCCAGACAGCACAACTGGAGTGGAGCAAAGTCTTTGCACGTCAATTCGCTGTCCGCCACGGCATTCCTATCCCCAATACCCATATTTTCCAGGATTATGACAGTGCGCGCCGCTATCTATCCGATCACGCTGATGAGAGCTTCTTCATCAAAGCTGATGAGCTCTGTGGCGGTAAAGGGGCGATCTTCGCGCCGGACCAACAGACAGGAGAAGATGCACTCCACCGTCTCTTTAAGGAACAGGTCTGCGGGAAGGGAGAACAGGTATTGATCGAAGAGGCGATAACCGGTGAAGAGTTATCAATGATGGTTATAACTGATGGCACAGACTATCGAATATTGCCGTGTGTGCGTGATTACAAGCGGCTCTATGATGATGATCTCGGGCCGAACACCGGCGGCATGGGAGCGTACGCACCGGCCTTTTTGTCGAAAAAGTTGGTAGAACGCATAACTACGCGCATCATCGCTCCGACTTTTCATGGAATGGCGGCACGGAGCCTTGGAATGACGGCAC
>DOHL01000128.1:11153-12507 GCA_003535305.1 Candidatus Acetothermia bacterium | reverse complement strand
GCACAGAGCCTTGGAATGGCTTCCGAAGGTCTGGGCGGCGCAGGAATCGTATATTTCGGCGTGATAGTGGATCGCAAAGACGACCCCTATCTCCTTGAATATAACATGCGGTTCGGAGATCCAGAGACACAGGCACTGCTCCCGTTATTCGCCGGCGACTTTTACCAGTTACTCTCCTCTGCCTGTGCAGGAAGACTCGATGAAATTGAACTGCAATGGCATTCCGGCGCGGCCGTTTGCGTAGTGGCGACAACAGCCGGCTATCCTGTAGATTATGGTAATAATACATTTCCGATCAGCGGATTAAACGAAGCAGCTCGTAAAGAAGGGGTGAGAATCTTCCATTCCGCCACTACTTGTCGTGATGGCCGGTGGTATGGCCGGGGAGGCAGGATCTTTGCGGTCACTGCTCGGCAACAGACACAGGCGCAAGCACGTACGCTCGCTTATCACGTTATCGACCAGGTGAATTTTACTGATATGCATTATCGCCGGGATATCGCGGCTATGGAGGAAAAATGTGTGGCATAATGGGGATTATCGGTTTAGAAAACGGCTCGTCTCATCTCTCTTTGGCGTTGCAAGTTCTGGAACAATTGGGTAATCGGGGCAGTGATGGCACTGGCCTTATGGCCGGTCGTAACAATGGATTTCACGTCGAACGATGGCCAGGAAAAGCAGCAGCGATCCCTGAGCAAGCGCTCAATAACCTACAGCGATTTACGCATAATCCGGCCGATCTCTATCTCGGCCATGTCCGCTACGCCACTGCCGGCGCGGCGACAAGCGATAATATCCATCCTGCTGTAGCGATCAGTCGCTCCTCAGGAAAGAGAGGGCCAAGCAGAGTAGCGATAGCAATGAATGGTGAGATATCATTTACGACGCGATGGCGCTGCGAGACAGCCGGCAAAGGGATCGATCTCGGCAGCGCGCAGACTGACTCTGCTGATTGTGCCGGCCGCATTCTCAGTCATTATCACTCTTTGGGAGATCTATCGGCTGCGCTCGTCGCCTTTTACAAAGAGGCGTTTCCGTTTGGCGGGTTCTCTATCTTAGGGTCGCTGGAAGACGGTAAAAAGACTTATTTCTTCTACTTGCGCGATGGATTACGTCCTCTTTATATGGCCGAAGTCGGCTCGGCATACCTCTTTGCTTCTGAAACAGCTCATCTTGTCAAAGCAGGAATAGAGAGCAAGAATATCATCTCTATCCCTCCTGGAGAAATCGGAGTCTGTTCTCTGTCGCCCGGAAAAGAAAAGATGCCCGGCAATGATTCTCCGCCTGAATTTCAGGTTCTTAACATGAATGATGAGCTTACCGGCACTTGCAGCAAGGGTTTGTGTCCGTTTGA
>DOHL01000128.1:3316-10772 GCA_003535305.1 Candidatus Acetothermia bacterium | reverse complement strand
AGTATCAGAAAGGAGTTCGGCCGCGCTCTGTGCCGGGAACATCCTCCACAGCGCGGCGATCTTGTTGCTCCTATTCCCCGCTCCGGGATAAGCGCTGCAGAAGGTTATTTAGCACAAGCAGGCAAAGAGGGAATTTCAGTACAGACTGCTGCCGCAATCATACGGCTCAATAACGGTCAACCAGCAGAGCGGTCGTTCTTAGGTAATGGGAAAGCAGAGATCGCCCGGCGGCTGCAGCGTAAGTTCGCTATAAATCCTGTTGCAACGAGTAAGTCAAACCGTCTTATTCTAATCGATGACAGCATTGTGCGTGGTGATGTCTGCTCCTGGCTGGGTACGACCTGGCAACGAAAGGGCGGCAAAGAGCTCTCTATCCGTTCTGCTTGGCCGCCGATCATCGCTCCTTGTCGGGCGGGAATCGATATCCATGCCAAGGACTTGTTGGCGCTCAGGTTTTCCACTGCTAAGAAAGTGCTGCGAGATCCTCTCGAGTTGGAAAAACAGCTGTCAAACGGATTGCCGCACAAGTATTTCGGTACGGCGACCAACCTTGAGCTTTGCTATGTACGTCGGGAAATGATCCATACTATTTTATCCACTGTATTGCAAGGCGAGATCTGTACCGGCTGTTTTGATCTGCACTATAACTATATCCATCCAGGAAATCGTCATGATCCTCCGCCTTTTCTTGTGGAGTATATGGCGCGCAATAATATTGAGATGCCTGCCGAGGAGGAGAATTAGAATGGGAAGAGGGACTGTCTGTGTCTATTTGAAAGAGGGAATGCACGACCCAGAAGGAGAGAAAATCAAAGAGGCTCTTTGTTTACTGGGATTTAACAATATCACAAAAGTCCGTGTTGGCAAACTCTATCAGATCGAGCTGGAAGAGGCTACATCGAACGCAATAACGGCTGCCTGCGAGGCGTTGCTCGTCAATCCAGTGATCGAACGATACGAGATTCTGGAGATTGAAGAATGAACCGTGCGATCGATACAGAGGTCTCTGTTGCCGCGCTTATGCAAATCTCGCAGCGACTCGGGCTTGGGTTAAACAGAGAAGAGATGATCTATATCCAAGAGCATTTCCGCCGGCTCAATCGTCTTCCCACTGAGCTGGAACTGCAGGCATTGGGACAGGCGTGGAGTGAGCATTGTTCCTATAAAACCTCGCTTCCGCTGCTGCGTCGCTGGATCATCGATATTCCCACCAAAACTGAAGTTCTCTTGTCAGAGGATGCAGGCGTGGTAGGTCTGGACGATGAACATGTTTATGTTGTGGCGCTGGAATCGCATAACCACCCTTCAGCGATCGAGCCCTATGGTGGAGCAGCGACCGGCGTAGGTGGAGTAATCAGGGATGTCCTCTGTATGGGGGCATTACCGATCGCGCTCATCGACGGCCTCTTCTTTGCCTCTCCCAAGACTCCGACAGAGGAGGTCACAACCGGCGTTAAAACACCTCGCTATTTGCTAAACCGTGTTGTGGAAGGAATTTCTGATTATGGTAATCGGATGGGAATACCAACCTGCGCCGGCATGATCGCTTTCCATCCCAGCTATCTGTCCAATTGCCTCGTTAATGTCGGTTGCATCGGAGTGGCTCGGCGTGAAGAAATCGTTCGCAGCCGTGCCTCCAATATCAACGATATTCTGGTCCTTGCCGGCGGGAAAACAGGAAGAGACGGAATTCACGGCGTTACATTCGCTTCAGCCAATCTGTCGCAAGAGAGTGAAAGCAAGGATCGCTCCGCTGTCCAATTGGGAGACCCGATTGTAGAAGAACCGCTCATCCATGCCTGTTTGGAAGCGAATAAGCAACGCCTGATCACTGGAATGAAAGATTTAGGGGGAGGAGGACTCTCCTGCGCTGTTACTGAGATAGTCGGCGCTGCCAAGCTGGGAGCAAGGATCGATCTTGCTGCTGTCCATCGCCGCGAGGAGATGAAACCGTGGGAGATATGGGTCTCTGAATCTCAGGAACGGATGCTCATCGCCGTTGCTCCGCAGAATCTGGACAAGATAGCAACGATATTCCAGCGCTGGCAGGTGGAGTTCCACCCAATCGGCAAAGTGATAGCGGAACGTGTTGTCATCGTCACCCATCATGAAACAGAACTCGCCCGTATGGATGGCCAATTTCTTACAACACCACCACAGTTGGCACGCCAAGATGTCAATACAGCAAGAGAAGATCGATCCGTCCTTTCATCCCCAGGAAAAGAGATAAAACAAGACAGGAGAGCTCCATCGCATTGCAAGTCTTTCCCTGAGCCGTCCGACTATAACGAAATTCTCCTCCAACTCCTCGCAGCAGAGAATATCGCCAGCCGTGCGTTCGTTATCCGTCAGTATGACTATGAGGTCGGAGCACGTACGATCACCAAACCGTTGCAAGGCCGACTGATAACGAGCTCTCCCGCTGATGCGGTGATCATCAAGCCGCTCAGTGATTCGTATATTGGGTTGGCATTGACATGTGATGTGACTCCGCAATTCACGGCGCAGAATCCCTTCTGGGGAGCAGCAACAGCAGTCGATGAAGTCTGTCGCAACTTGGCCGCGGCCGGCGCTGTTCCGCATAGTCTGGCTGATTGCCTCTGCATGGGTGATCCTACCGTGCCTCAGCGAATGGAAGAATTTGAACAGAGCTGTCGCGGATTAAACTTTGTCGCCCGTGCGCTCGGTCTCCCGTTCATCAGTGGCAATGTAAGCCTGTACAATGAAACAGATATCGGCTCGATCGTTCCCACTCCTACTTTACTGGGAATCGGGATAATTGAGGATATCCGCACTGCCCTGACTGCCGATCTGAAAGGAGAAGGGAATCTGCTCTTTGTAATCGGCCGAACCGAAGATGAACTGGCCGGTTCAGAATATTTTGCACTGTTAGGCAAAGAAGAAGGGGATGTCCCGCGTGTTGATCCAGTTCAATTACAAGCTAATTACACTGCAATGGCTCGTGGAGCATCAGAGAAGGTCATTGTAGCAGCACACGATCTCTCTGCCGGTGGTATCGGAGTCTGCTTGGCCGAACTTACTTTCGGCGGTGGTATCGGTTGTCGGGTCGATCTACAATTATTAAATGGTCTCCGCGCTGACAGCAAGCTCTTCTCTGAATCCAATTCGCGATTTATCGTTGAAGTACCGTCGCACCAAGAAGCGAATTTTCGTGCCCTATTTCGTGATTGCCCGGTCTACCAGCTGGGAACGACCGGCGGAGAGAGGATTCAGATCAATGACAATGGTGTTCCATTGATCGACATAATAATCGCTGACGCCCGTGCAGTCTGGGAACAAGGTTTATCCAAGCACTTCCAGGAGGAAAGATGGATATCTGCGTCTTAGTTATGGAGGGGACGAACAACGAGGCTGAAACGAGCCACTGTTTGACCGCAGTAGGGCTGACACCGCATATAGTCACTGTCCGCGAACTCATTACTCACAAGTATTCTTTGCATCAGTTTAAAGGGCTGGTCATCCCCGGCGGCTTCTCTGCCGGTGATTATGTCCGCAGCGGGGCGATCTTTGCTGCGTACCTGCGGCCGCTTTTGGCTGATCTACGTTCGTTCATTACAAATGGTTGGCCTGTTCTCGGCATTTGTAACGGATTCCAGATATTAGTCGAACTGGGAGTTTTGCCTGACTGCAAGGACAGCAAAGAGACCCCAGAGCCGACCGCCATATTGACCCGTAACAGCTCAGCGCGGTTTGAGTGTCGTACTGTCTTGTTGCGCTGTGAGCAAACAAATCTCTTCACGCGTGGATTAAAGCAAGGAGAGATTCTGGAGCTGCCGGCAGCCCATGCTGAAGGGAGGTTCGTCGCTTCTGCAAAGATATTGGAGGAGATAACTACAACAGGGCAGGTCGCCTTTCGCTATGTTGGCCCACCATGCACAATTACTGTGCACGGCCCGTCGGCAACGGCCGAATATCCATACAATCCCAATGGTTCGCTGAGCGATATCGCCGGATTAGGGAATCAACAAGGAAACGTGCTGGGGATCATGCCCCATCCTGAACGGGCCTTTTACTGGTATCAACAAGCCGGCTGGACACGCCGGCAGAAAGAGCAGCGCCATGGGTCGGGCTATGCTCTCTTTGCCGGAATGGCTGCCTACCTTCAGGAGAGACGATGAGCAAATCCAGTCAGCGGCGCATCCGTTACCCCGGAGGAGAGGCGGCGCAGAACGCAGGTGATCTCTGCTCACAGATCGCTTACCGTGCGGCAACGGCCACTTTTGCCTTCCGTAAAGGCCGGTTCGGCGAGCCAGTCTCTTTTTCTGATGGGACATCAGGACCGATCTGCATCGACAACGCTGACGGCTACCTGGTAAAGAACAGCGATGGAGTGGGAAGCAAGGTATTGATCGCCCAACGATTAGGGCGGCATAAGTCAGTGGCACATGATCTAATCGCCATGGTCGCAGATGATGCTGCCGCGATCGGGGCTGAACCGTTTGCAGCCACCAATTCTCTGGACGTCGCCGTTGCTGATCCCAAATTAGTCACCGAACTCTTCACTGGATTGATCGACAGTTGCCGCATAGCACGGATCGCCATGGTCGGAGGGGAAATCGCTCAACTTCCGGAACAAGTATGCGGATACAGTGATGCTCCCTACATCTGGAACGCCGATCTGGTTGGAATCGCCGCCAAAGAAAAATTACTCGATGGAACGAGAATAAAGCCGGAGAGCACAATCATCGCTGTTGCCGGCCATGGAATCAGGTCAAACGGACTAACCCTGGCACAGGCGATCCTCAAAGAGCGGTTCGGTGTTGATTGGATACAGCAACCGTTCTGCAGCACTACTTGGGGAGAAAAGCTCCTTACGCCGTCTCTGATCTTAACTCCATTCCTTGTCGATCTGTGGAGCGGTTATCACAGCGAACCACGGGCACAGATAGAGGGAATTGTCCATATCACCGGTGGCGGCATCCCCGGCAACCTGGCGCGTCTCCTACGCAAGACCGGGCTGGGAGCGGAAATAGACAATCTCTTTGCTCCGCAACCGGAGTTCCCGGCGCTGCAGAAATGGGGAGAAATCTCTGACAAAGAGGCATATACAGTGTGGAACATGGGGCAGGCACATTTAATTATAACTGACGAACCAGAAGCAGTCCTTGCCTTTGCCCATGAGCAAGGAGTAAAGGCCCAAACAGCAGGAAGAATCAGCGTTGGCGGAGTGATCAGGATCAGAAGCAAGGGGATCGAGAAGGCGTTACTGGAGTACCCCCTCTAAACATAAGGGGTAATGGGTAATGGGTGATGGGTAAGAGGGAAGAGGAGAAGGAAAGTTTTGAGTTATGAGTTTTGGGTTTTGGGTTAAGATCAAGGAAAGGAAAGAAGTTTTTTGGGCTTTGGGTTATTATCTCGTCATTCGACCGGAGGTCAACGACGTTTACACTTGACATAACACTTGCAGCTAAACAAATATAAGAGGAATTATGAGTTATCGATTCGGAATATTCGGCTCTTTCGGCGGAAAGAGCGGCATCAAATTAGTAGAAAAGATACTGGCCCAGATACAAAGCAAGGAGATCGAAGCGGAAATCCCGTTTATCCTCTCCAGTCGTGCGATAGATGAAGAAGGAAACGCCGGTCGTCTCCATGAGTTGGTTACTCCGGAAACCGATATCATTATCCATTCAGCTCGGCGTTCTCGCCCCTGGTTATTTAAGAAAGATCGCGCGCGGTGGCGGGAACTTTACCACCGAGAGGTGATGACGTTAATCAGCGGATATACCTTTGACTCCATCCTGCTCATCGGCTATATGTTCTTTGTCAGTGACGAGCTATGCCGACGGTACAACCTCCTCAACTTGCACCCTGCTCCTCCCGGCGGCCCGAAAGGGAGTTGGCAGGAAGTGGTCTGGCAGTTGATCGCGGAGAATGCACAGCAGGCCGGCGCGCAGATTCATCTGGCAACACCGGAGTGGGATGCCGGTCCGACGCTCTCCTATTTTACCATCCCTATTTATCAAGATGAATTCGCGCCATTATGGGAAGATATGCACCGCAAATTGCGGAAACACTCGTTCGCTGAAATCAAGCAGGCAGAATATACAACCAATCCGCTGGCATGCAAAATACGTGAGGCAGAAGTAAAGTTGGAATTACCGTTATTGCTCGAAACACTCCGTTGCTTGGCAAATGGCGCTTTTAAGATCGACCGACAGGGAAAAACCGCTCGTATTACCGCGTTTGGCAAAGAAAGAACAATTGGTTATCCACTCACCGATCTCGTTGACCTCCGATCGAATGACCTCCGGTCGAATGACCGCGCAGCAGGGAAAGAAGAAAAGACGATTATCGGATCGGTTAAACAACTCGTCATTACTCAAGCTCCTGCGGAAGAACGAGCCGGTGAAGGCAACTTCCTGTTCACTGACAACTATTCAATATTCGACTGGGGCGCTATGCCCGATCAACTGCCGGAAAAAGGGAATGTCCTGGCACTGATGAGTGCGTACAACTTCGAATTACTGGAACGCGCCGGCATCGCCACTCATTACCGCGGTTTGGTAATAGAAGACAAGATCGTCAATTACGACCAGGCACGTAATATGCTCTCCCAACACACAACAGAGAGGGCGGCACAGAGCCTTGGAATGGCGATCACAGTTGTGTCTAAGCCTCCTCTCGTATGGACCGGCACAGAGTATGATTATCACCGTTATCTCGCTGCAGCCGGAGCAAACTATCTCATCCCGCTGGAAATAGTGTATCGTTTCTCTGTTCCTGTTGGTGCGTCGCTGCGCATGCGGTATGATCCGCGCGAGTTAGGTCTCAATTATTCGGGATGGCCGAACGAGAGTGTTGCATTGCCTCAACCACGAGTGGAATTATTCACCAAATTAGAAGGTATCGACCGGTTCGTTGATCGCGCGGAGGCTCTCCGTATCTCCGGATTAGGCGAGTCAGCCCTCGCTCGGATGGAGGAGATTACACTCGCTGCAGGAAAACTACTCGCTGCCCAAGCAGAGGCGCAAGGGCTCACTATCGCAGATGGAAAACTGGAATTTGCCTCTTGTAACGGCCGTCTCATCGTCTGCGATCTTCTGGGAACTCCAGATGAAAATCGCTTCCACTTCAAGGGCGGCACAGAGCCTTGGAATGACGCACCGGTAAGCAAGGAACTTTTACGCCAGCACTATGTCCAACACGACCCGCTTTGGGTCGAAGAAGTAAAAAGAGCAAAGAATGCTTGGGGTAATAGACCGGAAGAGCGGCACAGAGCCTTGGAATGGCAACAACGCTGTTCACGTGCTCCCGCTCCCCTGCCCTCCCGTCTGCGGGCGCTCTACGCAGAGGTCTATCGTGCAGTAGCTAATAGGTATTTAGATCGACAATGGTTCTCCGCTCGCTCGCTTACGGAACTGCTCGCTGCGATAGGCGGTACAGAACCTTCGAATAAAGAGGAGGAGTCGCTATGACGGCACAGAGCCTTGGA
>DOHL01000128.1:0-2984 GCA_003535305.1 Candidatus Acetothermia bacterium | reverse complement strand
GAATGAATGATCACTGCCGGAAAGAGCCGTTACGCGCCATCTCGCCGATCGATGGGCGGTATTGCGAAAAGACCGCTCCATTAGAGGCGTACTTCTCAGAGTACGCATTGATCAAAGAGAGGGTGACGCTGGAGATTCTCTACTTGCTGGCATTGAGTGATCTGCCGGAACTACCGATCTCCCTTTCCTCTATGGAAAAGACGGCCCTGACATCAATCTACAGGCAGTTTACAATCGATGATGCGCGGCGAGTCCGGCAAATCGAACGCGTCGGCACAGAAGAGACCAGACCCACTGATCACGATGTCAAAGCAGTGGAATATTACCTGCGCGAACAACTAAAAAAGATCGCCTTAACTCGTCTTATCCCGTGGATCCACTTCGGCCTCACCTCAGAGGATATTGATAATCTCGCCTATAACCGTCTACTTAAACGCGCAATTGAGGCTGTTATCCTTCCAGCGCTTTGCACGGTTCAACAGCGATTGCTCTCTCTGGCCGAGGAATACAAAGAGCTGCCTCTACTTGCACATACCCATGGCCGGCCGGCCAGTCCGACGACATTGGGCAAAGAGTTTGCCCTCTATCTCTATCGGCTGACTAACGGGGTCGACCATTTAGCAAGTCTGCAATTATCCGGCAAGGTGGCAGGAGCGACCGGGAATCTCAGCGCACATCGCTTCGCCTATCCAGAGGTCGATTGGCTTGGCTTTACAACTTGGTTTGTAACGCAGTTGGAATTACAGCCGACGCTGATTTCAACACAAATAGAAGCCGGTGACAACCAAGCAAGATTATTTTTTTCAGTGGTGGAGATCAACAATATTCTCCTCGATCTCGTAGTCGATATATGGCTTTACAGCGCCAAAGGATATCTGCGGGTCGCCGGAAAGAGCGGAGCGATCGGCTCGTCGACGATGCCCCATAAAGTGAACCCAATCGACTTTGAGAACAGCGAAGGAAATCTGGCAAAAGCCAATGCCGACCTCTCTTTCTTAGCGACCTTCCTCCCGCGATCACGGCTGCAGCGGGATCTGTCTGGATCAACTGCACGACGGACGATCGGCACCGCATTAGCCCACGCGCTCCTCGGGTATCAACGGATCGCAATTGGGCTTAGCAAGGTGACGGCAGAGAAAGAAATGATCCGTGCCGAGCTTGACCACCATTTTGAAGTATTGAGCGAACCCATGCAGACCGTTATGCGCCGTTCCGGAGAGACCGATGCATTTGAGCGGGTCAAAGAGCACCTTCCTGCCGGAGCAATAGGCAAGACAGAGTTCGCTGCCATCTTGTCGACGTTGCAGATATGCGACAAGAGCGATCCCCTGTTTGAGCTTCAGCCGGCGGACTATATCGGCTTTGCCGTTGAATTAGCAGAGCTGGCAATCGAAAAGGGCCGCGCTTCAATCGATAAACAGATTAAGGATCGTCTTCAAAAGAGTTGATAGGTAAAATGACAGGATTGAGGATAAAGGCGCGAGGATCGAGGAAAGAGGCACCACGTCCACGGAATTATCATCATTATTGTAGGGGTGTATTGCAATACGCCCCTACGGGAACCGCCGGATGCGCCGATGACGAAAAATAATGGGCAACCACAGGGGGTTGCCCCTACGTTATCGTTACCGAATGCTGTAGGGGCAGGCCCCCGTGCCTGTCTAAATCAATAAAAGGAGAAAGATAGATGATTAAGCAGAGCGATATTCAAGTGGTAATCGACTCCTATCTCGCAAAGAGATCTCCTACTCGCAGCGCTGCAGCGCCGATTAGAGTAGGAGTATTAGGGTCTCATTCCGCTCTGGAGATCGGTTACGGAGCAAAACAAGAGGGGTTAGAAACGGTCGTCATCTGCGAGAAAGGCCGGGAGAAAACCTATCAACACGTATATCGCAATCTATTTGATCATCTGATCGTTGTCGACCGGTTCGCCGATCTTGTTAATCCTGATATACAGGAACAATTACGCGACTTACAGACGATATTCGTTCCCAACCGCTCCTTTGCCTGCTATGTGGGGTATGATGAGATCGAAAAAGACTTTCTCATCCCGCTGCTGGGAAATCGATTCATGTTACGCGCTGAAGAGCGGACTGCCCCACGTAATCAGTATTATCTTCTCGATCAAGCCGAACTACAGCGGCCGCTCGTCTTCTCTTCCGGCAAAGAGATCGACCGTACAGTGATCGTTAAAGTGCAAGAGCAAGAACGCCGCTTAGAACGCGCCTTTTTCTTCGCCTCTTCCCCGGAGAAATTCACTGTTGCGGCAGCGCAAGCTATTGAGGAAGGTCGGATTAAATCCGTTGATTTAGACAATGCCGTAATTGAGGAGTATGTACAGGGAGCGCTCTTTAATGCCAACTTCTTCTGGTCGCCGTTGACCGATGAACTTGATTTTCTCGGATTCGATCGTCGTATTCAGACCGACCTTGACGGATTGTTACACATGCCGGCAGAGCAGCAATTAGAGCTGCAGAGAACGCCCCAGAACATCGAGATCGGACATATCGGAGTCACGATGCGCGAATCTCAATTAGAAAAAATATGGAACGCAGGGCGCCGGTTTGTCGACACTTGTCTCCGTGAATATCCGCCCGGAATCATCGGCCTGTTTGCGCTCCAGGGCGCGATAACGCGGCAATTGGAGTTTGTTATCTTCGACGTCAGTTTACGCATCCCCGGATGTCCGTGCGTGGAGCCAACCTCGCCATACATGAAATACAAATACTTCAAAGAGGTAGGGCCGGGAAGACGGGTCGCCATGGAGATTCTTCATGCCGATCGCGACAATTGTCTCGGCAAAATAATCACATGATAAACAAGAAAATAGCGGCCGACTACGACACAGAGAAGATTTCCATCGCTACCATCTGCTCCCATTCCAGTTTGCAGATCATTCACGGAGCGCGACAGGAAGGGTTTCGCACCATTGGAATCTGCACTAAAGAACGGGAAAAATTGTATTCCTCGTTTCCGCTTGCCTC
>DOHL01000109.1 GCA_003535305.1 Candidatus Acetothermia bacterium | reverse complement strand
CTACTCCGAACCACAAGCCACAGGCCACGAACTCTGAACTGCTAATCACTTTCTTTGCTGGCTACTGACGGCTGAAAGCTGACAGCTTGTTACTATTTCTTAGTGCCTTTATGACGATAGAGCATCTCATCCGCTTCGCGGAGAAGATCGTCACGCGACTTTTCATCCCCAGGATGCCACACAGCCAGCCCGATGGTTATTCCGATCTGTGCTTTCTCTAAACCGCTCTCTTTGCTCCAGTCTGCTACTACCCTGTGCATTCGGTCTATCACTTGCTGCGTTTTCCCATTTGTCTCCAGTAAGAGGAGCAGAAATTCGTCTCCGCCGTAGCGGAATATGTAATCAGGCTCGCGCAGGTTAGCCCGGATTAATTTCGCTATCTCTCTTAAGACCTGATCACCGCGTTGGTGACCATAATGATCATTGACCGCCTTAAAATTATCCAGGTCGATCATTACGAGCGCGAGATCGCGATTATACCGTTTGGTCCGGCTTATCTCCTTTGCCAAAACCTCATCCAGGTAGCGTCGGTTATAAAGTCCGGTCAGCGGGTCGCGGATTGCTTGTTCACGCAATTCCTCTTCCAACTGAATCCGTTTCATTGCCTCGGCCATATGACCGGTCAACAGCTCTGCCAGACGTGCATCCTCATCAGTGAAAGCGTTGTATTCCGTGGAAACTACTTGGAAGATTCCGATATCACCGATAGGAGTGCTGATTCCTGAGCGAAACTCTGTACTGGTCGGTTTAGCATCCGGAATTTCCGCGATGTCATTAAAGAGATATGTCTTCTTCGTCCGATAGGTCTTTCCTCCCAGACCATTGTCAATGGGAAAGCCTATACTCGCTCCTTCCGGCATCCCCTGCGAGGTCATCTGAGGAACAAGGTAATCCCCTTCAGCTATGTCGATAGTACAAATGGAAAACTCCAAAATTCTCTCTGCCGCCGCAATTATCGTTTTGTATACTTCCTCATGAGTATGGCATCTCATAAGTTGCTCCACGACTTTGTGGAGGCTTTCGAGCTGTATGTTTAACTTACGGGATACAGCTTCGGATTCTTCGATTTCTTCCCGCTTCGCTTGCGTTTCGATCGCAATGGCTATCTGGGCGGCGAGCGCAGTGAACAAGCGAATATCAGCAGAAGAAAAATCATCGAGCGCAGTCGATTCCACCGCATAGACGCCTAATACTTTGCCGATTGTCTTGATCGGAATGTACAGGCCTGATTTTACTTCTGCCGACCATTTATCGTAAAGTGGTTCAGATGCTACATCGGCAACATAGATAGTTTCACCGGAATTTGCCGCTGCCACCACAAGCGCTTTATCTGTTGTCAGGTCATAGGTAAATCCTCTATGTTCTGCAAAGCCATGCTCTGCTGTTAGAGAAAGCTTCTTGCTGCCGGAGTCGAGCAAATAGATTGCGCAAAAGTCAGTTTGGAAAAAGTGGCGCCTACTCTGGACGACCAGGTTGCAAATCGTTTGTCGCCCGGTTGTCTGGGAGAGCTCATATGCCAGTTGATAGATATATTCCAGCTTAGCTTCGGCTTCTATGCGGTCGGTGATATCACGGTTGACTGAAAGGGTCGCCCGCTTTCCCTTGTGCTCGATTGGGGTCACTGCGCAGTCGGTGTAATAGATCGTCCCGTCCTGTCGCCGCTTCTTCTCCTCAAAGAAAACAGTCTCGTTGCGCATAAGCTTCTGCTGCACTTTCTCGTAGGTGATCGTTGGTTCCTCAGCAGCAATCGCTGTCATGATATTCATCCCGATAAGCTCGGCGTACGAATAACCGGTCTGTTGGCAGGCGGCAGTATTCACTTCTAAGATTTCACCCTCAAGGCCAGTGATGAAGACCGCATCGGCAAGCCTTTCAAAAAAGAGCTTGAACCTATTTTCGCTTTCACGCAGCGTCTGTTCGGCCTTTACTTGATCGGTAAGGTCCCGGCCCATCGCCACCAAGATCGGCCGCCCTCCTTGCTCGCAAGCAGAAAATGACCATTGAATTGGAAACCGTGTTCCATCCTTGCGCAGTCCTTCTCCTCTGCTGGGCTGCTCTTTTTCTTCCACTGCCACAGAGAAATCCGTAAAAATTCCTCGTTGCTCATCGCGTGATTCCACAAGAGCTGCCGGTTTTCCTCTGACCTCCTCTTCAGTGTAGCCGAACAACTTCTCCGCGCCCTTATTCCAGAAAGAGATCGCTCCTTGTTCATCGATACCTAACACTGCCACAGTAAGTGATTCCAGCAGATTGCGGTAGTTGGCTTCGCTCTCCGCGAGTCTTTCCCGTCTCCAGGCCGCCCAGAGAGCGAGGGTGATTCCCTCGTATATTCCCTGTAATCGCGTAAAATCAGCGGAAGAGAAAGCATCCGCGTCTTCTTGGTTGTCGAGATTGACGTAAGCGATCGTCTTCCCTTCCCAAGTGATGGGAAGAGTGAGAATAGCTTCCACAGGCCCAAATTCCGCTACCAAACCGGCTGTCTCGCTATTTGACTGAAAGGGTTTGCGGATGATCGTTGGTTCGTCCCGATAGAGAGTCTTCTGCAAAATATGGTCCTGAGGTATCTTCACGTGGGAGAGTTTCGCCATATCCCAACCGATCGCTGCCCGAAATTCAAAAGCTCTTTCCCTTTCATTCAAAATGAGGCAAGATCCACATTGAGCGCCAGGTACGATAGCGATGGTCTGGTTAAGAATCGTATTCGCCAATTCTTCTAAGTTGTGATTTCGGCTCAGTTCACGCAAGAAGTGAAGCAGTTGATGTAGTTCTTTCTCAATATCGGTATTCATATATCTTCCCACCATAACCTAATTACAATTGCCTGATAATATCTTACAATCTCATCGTTGTAGATGCAAATCCGCTAAATTAGATTTACCGTGGGGCCGGGGCCAGAGTTTGTAGGGGCACGGCATGCCTGCCCTGCACAATTACTGTGTAGGACCTGCTCTGCACAATTACTGTGTAGGGCCTGCCCTGTGCAGTTCCCTGCCTTCGCAGGCCTATCCCTGCGCAGGCAGGGGGACATGCCTACTTCATGACATGAGGCTTGCCCTGCACAGTGAATTGTGCAGGGCCGTG
>DOHL01000102.1:985-3910 GCA_003535305.1 Candidatus Acetothermia bacterium | reverse complement strand
CAGCCTTGCCTCAGCTATCCTCTTCCTGAAGCGGGTCTGCTCCCGCCTCTCTATCTCATCCTCGACAAGCAGAGCGAGGAACTCCACCGGAGCGAGGCATAGAGCGGGGTCAGACATAGAGAGGGGTCACGGTGGATCGCTAACCCTTCCCTGTATCGGACTCTCACCAATTACACACCTCTGACTTTGACGGTGCTTTCGACGACCTGACCCCCGACCCCCAAGCACTTCCGAGGACAAGGTTGATCCTGTAATCCTGTCAAGTGTCAAGAGAATCTCGCAAATGGCCGAACGTTTACGTTGTGCCTATTGGGTGATCCCAGGGGTCGGGAACCGGCTATTCATCTCCTCGACCTCCAGGCGCACTTCTTGGTACACTTTTTCGTCGCCGATATGGGACAGGACCCTGACTATGAGATGAGCTATTTTAGCCATTTCTTCAGTGCCGAATCCGCGGGTGGTAAGCGCCGAAGTGCCTAGTCTGATTCCACTGGTAAGACCAGGGGGGCGGGAATCGAAGGGGATGGCATTCTTATTCACCGTTATATTTACCTCACCCAAGGCCGACTCGGCTATTTTCCCGGTTATGCCGGTAGGTGTGAGGTCGATGAGGAGACGATGGTTATCGGTACCCCCTGTGACCAGCTGTATCCCCCCTGCGAGCAGTCCATCCGCCAGGACCTTGGCATTCTCCAGTGTTGCTCGCTGACAGGCAATGAACTGCGGTTGTTTGGCTTCGTGAAAAGCCACTGCCTTGGCGGCAATGGCGTGCATCTGGGGCCCTCCTTGAAGGCCGGGGAACACTGAGCGATTTATCGAGGCGCTGTACGTGGCCCGGCAGAGGATCAGTCCGCCGCGCGGCCCGCGCAGGCTCTTGTGAGTAGTGGCTGTCGCGATATCGGCGTAAGGGACTGGACTGGGATGAACCCTCGCGGCGATCAACCCAGCTTCGTGAGCCATATCAACCAGAAGTCTGGCATTTACACGATCAGCAATCTGGCGGAATCGCTGGTAATCCAGTATTCGGGGGTAAGAACTGGACCCCACCACGAGCAGTTTGGGCATATTCTTGATGGCTATCTTCTCTACCTCGTCGTAATCTATCTGCCCTGTTTCCCTATCGATGCCATAGAAAACGGGCCGGTAGAGCTTGCCGGAGAAGCTGATCGGGCTTCCATGCGTGAGATGCCCTCCCTGATCCAATGCCATGCTCAATATGGTGTCGCCATAGTCGATCAGAGTCATGTAGGCGGCCATGTTCGCTGTTGAGCCGCTGCTTGGCTGTACATTGGCATATTCAGCGCCGAAGAGCTCTTTTGCTCTATGAAGGGCTAATTCCTCCACTTGATCGGCATACTTACAACCACCGTAGTAACGTTTGCCGGGATATCCCTCGGCATATTTGTTGGTGAGCACCGATCCTTGAGCTTCAAGAACGGCCTTGCTGGAGTAGTTCTCAGAAGCGATAAGGTTGATGCTATTACATTGCCGTCTTTCCTCGTCTAAAATGATACCGGCTATCTGCGGGTCGACCTTGGTTAGTGACATCGTTATCTCCTTGGTTCCACCATTATGAGGCGGTAATAGTTCAGTTTTTCCAAAATCTTAGTCTATGCATCTATGCTACTATATCACCCTCCCCTCACGCTGTCAAGCGCTTTTGCTCTTTTCGGAAACTGTCCCTTATACGATGCGCGCGTAACCTTTTTTGCAGTAGCGTCAGAAGTATTGTGGCACATGATAGCCAATCTGCGTAGAAGGATTTCACAGTCATTGACAAATTGCGAGATTTAGCGGTATAATAGCTCTAAACATCAGCATAAGCATAAGCAGAGGCTTCGAATAAATCTCTAAAGGAGGAAGTACAATGTTAGATCTGATGAAAAAAGGGATATTGATAGGAATCGGGGTCGCGTCCTTGGCGAAGGACAGGGCCGAGGAGTTGATTGAAAAGATCGCCGAGGAGAGCAAGCTCAGCGAGGAAGAGGGGAGAAAACTGGTCAAAGAGCTGCTGGAAAAATCGGATGAGGCACGGAAGGAGTTCCAAGATCAGGTGGGAAAGAGGGTGAAGGAAGCTCTGAATGCGATGGATATCCCTTCACGAGAGGAGTTGCAAGGACTGAAAGCACGAATCGAGAAGTTGGAAGGCCAGACAAGCGTTGAGGAGTAACCTGTGTAATGGCTTAGCGCACGGGGCTGCAGACAGGCATTCGTCGCCCTTGGTCTCCTTTGATTGTGGGGTGGATCGATCATGGTTCGCAAGATCGGGCTGGTGAGCCGGACCTATCGCCACATCAACCGCTATCGTGAGATCGTCACGGTGTTGGTGAAGTACGGCTTCGACGATCTCATCACGAGAAGCAACCTCGATAAATACATCGATTTCGGGCGGAAGCTCCTTCGTGGAAAACGAGAGGAAGATGTCGTCTCTCTTTCTCGCTGGGAGCGGATCAGAATGGTGTTGGAGGAGCTCGGCCCAACCTTCATCAAGTTCGGCCAGATCATGAGCAACCGGCCGGATTTGGTGCCGCAGGAGCTTATCGTCGAGCTGAAGAAGCTCCAGAGTGCGGTTCCCCCGTTTCCGGAAGAGGAGGCGAAAGAGCTCATCGAAGAAGAACTCGGCAAATCCGTCGACGAGCTCTTTTCAGATTATACGACCGGCCCTATCGCCTCTGCCTCGATCGCCCAGGTTCACCGGGCCGTCCTGAAGAATGGGGAACAGGTCGTCGTCAAAGTGCAGCGCCCCGGGATCGAGCAGATCATCGAGACCGACCTTGAGATCATGTTCCATCTGGCCGCACTGATGGAAAAGTACGTCGAGGAGATAAATCTTCTTAATCCCGTCGCCATCGTGGCGGAGTTCGAGAGGTCGATCAAGAGAGAGCTTGACTTCCACATTGAGGCAGCGGCGATCGAGCGCTTCGG
>DOHL01000102.1:0-632 GCA_003535305.1 Candidatus Acetothermia bacterium | reverse complement strand
CGAACTATCTATGTCCCCACGGTCTATTGGGATTACAGCACGAACAGAGTTCTGACGATGGAATTCATCGATGGGGTAAAACCATCCAGCATGGAGGCGGTTCTGGCGGCGGGGCTCGATCCGAAGTTACTCGCCGGCCGGGGGGCGGATCTCGTCCTCAAGCAGGTCTTCGAACAGGGATTCTTTCACGCCGACCCTCACCCCGGGAACCTCATGGTCCTACCGGGAAACGTCGTCTGTTTTCTCGACTACGGGATGATGGGCGGAATCTCGATGAAAGATCGGGAGTATTTAAGTAGTATCCTCACCGGCGTGGTTAGCTCGGACGCCGCACGGATCACCAAGACTCTGCTGCAGCTATCGGCAACCCCGCATTTCAAGGAGGCCGACAAGCTCGAACATGAGACCCAGGCACTGCTGGATCAGTATTCTCACCGATCGCTTAAGAGTTTAAACATGGGCGTGGTATTGAGCCAACTGATAAACCTGATCATCAGCTACCGGTTGAAGGCACCTCCCAGCTTCTATCTACTGACAAAGGCGCTTATCACCATCGAAGGAGTCGGGCGGACGCTGGACCCGGGTTCTGACATGGTCGGGCATGCCAAACCGTTCGCCAAGAAGCCCTGGAA
>DOHL01000007.1 GCA_003535305.1 Candidatus Acetothermia bacterium | reverse complement strand
TTAAATGGGAAAATAGAACCCCATAAACTCTATCAATCCCACGAATCCTTTGAGGAATCGATTTAAGATGAACCGAGAATTTGAATTGAAACAAGTAGCAGAGTTTGAATGGGAACTGCCTAAAACCGGCGATATGCGGGTGCCGGGGCGAATATTCGCTGCTGAGCAGATAATCGCGCAACTTATGGAAGAGAGCGCGACGAAGACGGAATGGAACGAACTGCGCCAGATAAAGAATGTCGCCGCCCTACCGGGAATCGTCTCTGCTTCCATCGCGATGCCCGACCTACATCCCGGATATGGATTCCCTATCGGCGGTGTCGGAGCGTTCCTTTGCAAAGAAGGAGTGGTAGCAGTGGGGGGAATCGGGTTCGATATCAACTGCGGCGTCAGATTACTCACGACTCCTCTTGTACGGAACGAATTAGCAGGCAAAGAGAAGAGAGTGGCCGATGATCTATTCCGTACCGTCCCTGCCGGTCTTGGATCAAAAGGCGATTTCCGTCTGTCACCCGCTGAAGTCGATGTGCTGTTATGCCAGGGAGCGCGGTTTGCCGTTGAGAAGGGCTATGGCACACCGGTCGACCTACAATTCATCGAAGAAGAAGGAATGATGGCCGGTGCTGATCCTGCTGCTGTGAGCATTAAAGCTAAACAGCGTGTCTTTCGGCAGATGGGGACCCTCGGCTCAGGAAATCACTATCTGGAAATTCAATATATCGAAGAGATCTTCGATGGTAAGGCAGCGGAGATATACGGTCTCTATAAAGATCAGGTAGTGGTATCGATCCACACTGGTTCGCGTGCCCTGGGGCACCAGATCGGACAGGATTATCTGAAAGAGATGGAACAGGCCAGCCGCAAATACGGAATTCCAATCCGCGAGCGGGAGCTGGTCTGTGCGCCGATTGAGAGCTCGGAAGGAAAGCGTTATATTTCCGCGGTGATCGGCGGCATCAATGCTGCGTTCGCCAATCGCCAGGTGTTGAGCCATCTTGTCCGTCTCTCATTGGAACGCACCTTAGGAGTTGCGCCGACAGCTGTGAAACTCTTGTATGATGTGGGCCATAATACCGCTAAATTCGAGAGCCATCGTGTAAAAGGGGAGTTAAAAGAACTCCTTGTCCACCGCAAAGGAGCGACCCGCGCCTTTGCCGCCGGCCATAAAGAGAATCCGCGCGCTTACGACGCAGTCGGCCATCCGATCATTATCGGCGGGACGATGGGAACCGCCTCTTACATTATGAGAGGGACGGAGAAAGGGATGGAAAAGACGTTTGGTAGCGGAATTCACGGTGCAGGACGGGCAATGTCACGTAAAAAAGCGAAGAAGAAGTACTGGGGCGAAGATGTACGTACTGCTCTGGCAAAAGCAGGGATCACTCTCCGTGCGCACAGTATCCCCGGAGTTGCGGAAGAGGCGCCGGGCGCGTACAAGGATATCGATCTCGTCATCGCTCCTGTCCACCACGCAGGGATCAATCTGAAAGTGGCGCGGTTACGGCCGATTGTGGTTATCAAGGGTTAAGGTGCGCACACACTTTAAGGAAAGCACCCGCGCTGTTGACGATCACTTTACTCAATTTGACAGGGTCGTGCTTGACTGTCAATTTCCCTTCTATTTTTGTTATTTCGATCAGATCCCGCTGAATCACCTGTAGATCGTACTCATTCTCTTCCGGCAGATCGTTGACGACCGGCAATGCATCTTCTCGTTGATAGCGGCTGCTGATTTCCGCTGCAGGCCGGCCGGTATTGACGATTACGGCATCGAAAGAACGCACAGCGATGTAGTCGTCCAGCGCACGCAGATGGTCGTAAAGACTGAATCCACTCGTCTCACTCGGCTGGGTCATCAAATTGGCGATGTAAAACTTCTCTGCGCGGCAAGTAGTGATTGCAGCGGCGATCCCTTCTACGAGCAAATTAGGAATCAAACTGGTAAACAGGCTTCCCGGCCCCACGATGATGAGATCAGCGCAGTCGATCTCTGTGAGGACTTTTTCATAAGGGGGGATCGATCGTGGCGAAAGAGAAATGTTGGCGATCCGGCGCGGGTCAGTGGCGATCGTGCTCTCGCCTTTCACCAGCGCGCCATCTGCCATCTCCGCTACCAGATGGACTTTTTCCAGCGTAACAGGCAATACTTGTCCGCGAATATTCAATAGATGGCTCATCTCTTCGATGGCACGGTCGAACCCACCCACCGCCTGTTCCAATCCAGCAATGACCAAGTTACCCAAAGAGTGGTTCTCCAGCCCCGGCATGTTACGGAAGCGATGTTGGAATAGATAGCTCATCCTCTGTTCATCTTCCGCCAGTGCAAGGATGCAGTTTCTGATATCACCGGCCGGGAGGACGTCGTACTCCGTGCGCAGGCGGCCGGAACTGCCGCCGTCATCCATAACAGTAACCACTGCTGTTATATTCATTGTATATTCCTTTAGTCCCCGCAGAAGTGCAACCAGTCCGGTTCCGCCGCCAAAGGCGACGACGCGCGGTCCTCGACTGAGAATTCGTGTGCGATAGATAATATCCGATGGCTTCTGCGTCACTGATGGAGCGATCCCTTTGGCAACGGAACGGACGAGCCGGTGTACCCCGTACCCGAACCCGATTGTGCCGATCACAAGGCTTAGTCCGATAAATATGTACCGTAAACTTGACCCGTAGGGAAATAATCGGTATAGATCTCTTACCAGCTCTCTACCCATCAGCGCCAACAGCCCAAAGACAAACAGCCCCATCGCTGCCACAGTGAGAGATACCCAGCGCTTTATCCGCATCCCGGGATAGAGCCAGCGGAGGCCGCGCGGTAGGTGGAGTTTCATTGCGAATCTACTCCACAATACGGTTTTTCCGTACCGTGATCGTCTCTTTGCCGCATATATCCTCCAATTTATGCTTCAGCGCTGCGCATGGGGTCACCATATATCTCTTATCAGCGAGGATCTCAATTGCATGATCATCGGTGGTGAGTCTGATGATCAATGGTAAGGGGCCGGGATGAGTTTTAACGACATCGATGATGGCGCGTAATCTCTTCTTCTCTGTCTCTTCCGCCTTTAACGTCAAATAGATCGCCAGCGGAGTCTGTTGTCGGAGCTTTGCAAGGGGAGATATATCTTCCGCAACGAGGCTCATTTCACCGTTCCGCTTTCCTATCGACACTTCCAGCGCCAATAATTCCTCTTCTTTGACCGACCCGTTCTCCTTCTCCAGTAACTTGGGAAAGATGGTGACTTCCACTTCACCGGAGAGATCTTCAATGGTCACAAACGCCATCTGGTTGCCTTTCTTGGTGCTTATCTTCCGTACACGTTTTATCCGTCCCCCAATCGTAACCCGTTCTCCTTCCGGCAGTGAAGCAAGATCAACTGAGGGTATACAGCAAGTAGTAAGAATATCCTTATGTTTGTCGAGTGGATGAGCAGTCAGGTACAATCCGAGAAGCTCTTTTTCGAACTGGAGAATCTCTTCAGGTAAAAATTCCTCTTCATCGACTATGAATGCGTCTTGTGAATAAATCTCTGCTTTGTCGGCAAAGAGCGATCGTTGGCCAGTGCTGCGTTCTTTTCGTGCCGACTGCATTATCTCCGTCCCTGCGCCGACGCATTGCAACAACCCTTTGCGACTCTGGTCGAACTGGTCGAAAGCGCCTACTTTGATCAATGATTCAAGGACTTCGCGACTTATCGCCGTCTCATTAAGTGTTTGGCATAGATCGAAGAAAGAGGAGAATCTTTTTTTCTTCTTGCGCGCTGCAATCAACGCGGTGATTGCACTATCGCCGACATGTTTGATCGCTCCAAGACCGAAACGTATCGTATGCTCATCGATCGGCGTAAAATCGCGCTCGCTTTCATTTATATCAGGCGGTAAAACCTTTATCCCTATCTCTGTGCACTTATCGATATATTCTGCTACTTTATCACTATCTCCATCAACGCTGGTGAGCAGGCCGGCTAAGAAATAGGCCGGATAATTGGCTTTTAAATATGCGGTCCAGTAAGAGACGAATGCATACGCAGTAGCGTGCGATTTATTGAACCCATAGCGGGAGAACTTCTCCATATCCGCAAATGCCTGGAGCGCAATCTTCTTGTCGATCTTATTTGTCGCACATCCATGTAAAAATTTATCGCGCATCGAAGCCATGATCGCTTTCTTCTTTTTCCCCATTGCTTTGCGCAATATATCGGCTTCACCGAGAGAGAACCCGGCAAGATTCTGAGCAATCAACAGCAACTGTTCCTGATAGATCGGCAGTCCATATGTCTCTGCTAGGATCTCTTCTACGCAGGGATGGATATATTCCACTTGTTGAGAGCCCTGGCGGCGTTCAATGTAATCGTCGACCATGCCGCTTTCCAGTGGCCCTGGACGATGGAGCGCTAGTAAAGCGATCAGATCCTCAAATTGGGACGGATTCATTCGCCGGATCAGCTCCTTCATCCCTGTGCTCTCTAATTGAAAGATCCCGCTGGTACGACAAGCGCGAATTAATTCGTAGGTCTTCTCATCATTAAGGGGCAGTCTCTCAATGTCGAGCACTGTTCCGGTTTGTTCTGCCACTGTGCGAATCGTCTCTGCAATCAACGTCAGGTTGCGCAACCCCAAGAAATCCATCTTTAATAAGCCGATGGCCTCCAGATCACCCATGTCGTACTGGGTAACTGTTTCTCCATCGGAGAGCCGCTGCAGTGGCGCATGGGCTATCAAATCATCTGTAGCAATCACCACTCCGGCCGCATGGGTCGATACATTTCTAACCAGTCCTTCCAGGCGCTGGCCGATCTGCACCATCTCCATAATCTCCTCATCCGTTTTAAGAAGAGACTTTAACTCTGCTACCTGGGAGAATGCGCTATCGAGCGAATAGCCAAATGGAACCATCTTGGCTGTCCGATCGGTCTTGTCGTATGGAACAGCAAGCACACGACCTACATCGCGGATCACGCTGCGTGCTGCCATGCGGTCGAAAGTAACTATCTGCGCCATCCGTTCCTGGCCGTACTTATCTTTTACATATGCAATGACTTTATCCCTACCCTTGGCGCAAAAGTCGATATCAAAATCCGGCAGTCCAATCCGTTCCGGGTTCAAGAAACGCTCAAAAATTAAGTTATAACGGATCGGATCGACACTGGTGATCCCCAAGCAATACGCCACCAGACTGCCGGTCGCTGATCCTCTTCCCGGGCCTACCGGCACCTGTGCTTCATGGGCGAAGCGGATAAAGTCCCACACGATGAGAAAGTAAGTGGCATAGTTCATTTGCGCGATAACAGAGAGCTCATACTCGAGCCGTTCTTGTATCTCCGGCGTGATGGTATTAAATCTATCCGCAGCACCGGAAAGGGTCAATTCACGTAGGTAATCATCAGCAGTCTCATGCTCTTCCGGAAACTCAAACGGTGGAATTTGCGTCGCGCCAAATTCGATTTCCAGCTGGCAGCGGTCAGCGATCTCCAGTGTCTGCTCCAGTGCCTGGGGAATATCGGGAAAGAGTCTTTCCATCTCCTCAAATGTACGGAAATGGTAACCATCGCCATCGAACCGGCGACGATCTTCATCAGTGATCTTCTTATTAGCGCGAATATTGAGTAGTACTTCGTGCGCTAAGCGGTCATCCGGGGAGATATAGTGAATATCATTCGTCACTACGAGCGGAATAGAGAGTTCATCTGCTAACTGCCGGAGACGTTCGCCCAACAGCCGATGACGATCGAGGCCATGATACTGTAATTCGATGAAGAAATTATTGCGACCGAAGATCGAGTTAAGCTCATCTGCTGCGCGGTATGCCTCCTCCTTCTGCCCCATAGAGAGGAGTTTGGGAATCTCTCCGCTTTCGCATGCTGATAGCGCGATAAGACCTTCATTGTAACGGCTCAGGAGTTCCTTGTCAACACGGGGACGGTAGTAGAATCCTTCGGAATAGGCAAGACTGACCAATCGTAGTAAGTTCCGATACCCCTGTTCGTTCTTTGCCAGGAGGACCAAGTGCCAGTATCGCTTACCAGCTGTGGGAGTCTTATCGAACCGATCTTTCGGTGCAACATATACTTCAGAACCGATAATCGGTTTGATACCGCATTTTTTCGCTTGTTGATAGAATTTGATCGCCCCTGAGAGCACGCCATGATCAGTCAGGGCCAGCGCGCTCATATCACATTTTGCAGCCATAGCCAGAAGATCAGGTATTTTGCAAGTGGAATCAAGGATGCTGTACTCGGAATGGACGTGCAAATGGACAAATCTGTTACTCATCGATCCTCTTTATGTAGTTGTTTAGCCATAAAACGACTGAGGGGTTATTGGGTTCATAGAGTTTATTGAGTTCATAGAGTTCGTTGAGTTCATTGGGTTTATGGAGTTTGTTGTCTTCGCGCCTGCTTATGCTACTATCCACGACCGCCTGTATTTCCATTTTGCATTTTA
>DOHL01000039.1 GCA_003535305.1 Candidatus Acetothermia bacterium | reverse complement strand
GCACGGAGCCTTGGAATGGCGGTTTGTCGTCACTGCTACCACAGGCAGCGGTCGGTTCAACAGTTGGCTGTGGACAGCGAATATGGGGCGATTTTCACCCAGCACGCCGGAATTCACGATCACCGAACCAGGAAACGCGCATGGTGTCATTACAGTGGGCGCATTTATCACCGGCGCGCAATGGAGATCGCTCGCTGCTGAGCAAGATTTTTCTCTTGAATATCCTCAGGGTGCACTGGCCGGTTGGAGTAGTCGCGGCCCGACGCGGGACAATAGATTAAAACCGGATCTGGCAGCACCCGGCGCTTGGATTGCCTCTGCTCGATCAACAGCAGCAGATTTTCCCGCCTGGATGATTCTGCATGACGATGAGTATTCTGTAATGAAAGGGACGAGTATGGCCGCTCCCCATGTCGCCGGCACAGTGGCGCTTATCTTCAGCCTCGATCATCGTCTGAGCAGCGAAGCGATATTGAACTCTTTGACACAGACAGCAAGGAGCGATCTCGATACCGGTGGTGTTCCTAACAAGGAATGGGGGTTCGGTAAGCTCTTCGCCTATGATGGAGTAGTTGCGTTTATTCCGCCTGACGAGAAGATCGCGCGGGAGCGTCCGCGTGTTTATCTATCGGAGAACCCGGTGCGGCAACGGGTGATCTTTACATACGTCATCCCTGATGGAGCACTGACGGCAACGCTGCGCATCTTCAATATTGCCGGCCGACTTGTATTTGAGGAGCAAAGACTCGATCCAGGGGGCGGCGAATTGGAATGGAATTTGCGCAATATGGAGGGTCAATCGCTGGCTAACGGTCTTTATATCTTTATTTTGATGACCGATAGAGCAAAATCCGACGTTTATCGGTTGGTGATCAGACGATGAGCAGATGGAAAAAAACGTTGCTTGTGGTGTCGGTTCTGATCTGGTGTGTTAAATTGCCGGGTATGGCAAATGAATTCGTTGATGTGGCAGCAATCTTCCAGATCGGCAGCGGCGCACGGCCGCTTGGAATCGGCGGGGCATTCATTGCGTTATCCGATGATGAGAACGCTGTCTTCTATAATCCCGCTGGGTTAGGACTTAACCGGATAATCGGCGTTACATCACTCGTTACACATCAGTTCGGCGCAGCGAGTTTCACTGCTGTTGGCGTAGCTCTGCCGTTCTTCGGTGTTAATTTCCTCCAACTTGACAGCGGGATAATTACCGGCCCGCAGTTTGATCCGTTCCGCTATATGAGTCGCGGAGCGATCGTCTCTACCGGTATCCCGCTGATCTCTACTGGAGAAGTCTCTCTTGCTTTTGGGGCACGGCTGAGGATGTTCCAGGCAGTAGAGCCGACGTCGGGATTCGGTTGGACCGTTGACGCTTCGATCTTGATTACAGGAGAGTATCTGCGATTGGGAGCGATGGTGGAGAGTCTCGTTTCCGAACCGATCCGCTTTGCCAGAGGCCATAGAGAAGGCTGGCCGACCGATCTGCGGGTCGGTATCGCCGGCACAGTCCCGTTGTGGGGAAATTTACGACTCAACCCTGTCTTCGATCTCGCTGGACTGATCAGCAGAGATATAAAAAGTATGTTCGGAGTCGAGGTATGGACAGGAGGTCTCGGCCTCAGAGCGGGGAGAGATGGACTGATGACGACCTTTGGAGCAACGATCGAGTTCTTCGCCTTCCGCTTCGATTGGGCTTACGTCATCCATCGATACCTGCCTGCGAGCCATCGTATATCGTTCACATTTAGGTTTTAAGGAAAATTAAAAAGTTCAGATCTTGAATTGAGAGCCCAAAATGCAGTGAATGGTGAATAGTGAATAGTAAATGGTGAATTGTTCTATGACAGGAGTTGCTTGTTGATTCTGGTGTTAAAAGCCCATGGAATGGCATTTTTATCTCCTCGTTGGCAGTGATATCCGCGATATAAATATCATATTGCCGGCATCATAAGCAACAGATACTTTTGCTCGTTTCTCCGCTTCCAGTCGCTTAATCAGTTGCTCCAATAGTCGCCGCTCTTGGCAGTGGTTTCAGCGTGCAGTAAGCATGTAAATGCCATGATCAGTAATCGAAATGAAATAACAAAAGAGGCTTGCTTCTTCCTCACTCCTGAAAAACCTCTTCGCTACCGGCACGAAGCGCTGCGCGCCTACTTCGTTGAAAACAAGTCGTCCCAGAAGGTCGCCCAGACATTCGGTTACTCTCCCGGCGCCTTTCGCGTCCTTTGTTCTCAGTTCCGCCGCAATCCCAATCTCCAGAAACGCTTCTTCAAGGATGTCAAACATGGTCCTCACGCAGCACCGAAGCGAGATCAGGTCCGGGAATTAGTGCTCTCGCTGCGCAAGCGAAACCTGTTGGTGTACGGCATCCAGCGCAAGCTCGCCGAGCGGGTGAGATCAGTGTCAATGCGTTGAGTATTCTCCTGATCATGTTGTACCGTCATACTGGAATATCCTCCCGATGTTAGCTGAACTCGGTACCGTGGAGACCTAGGCTATCTCATACTCATTTTGCATAGGACAAATGTCTACTTGATTTTCAATCTTTGTTGTGTTATAATTTATAATGTTATGATATATGGACAAGATGCAGTTAAAACGGAGACGCTGAATCGGCAGAGCCCGATCCCATTGTACTACCAGTTGAAGGAGATCTTGCGCTCGTGGATCACCTCGGGCAAGTTCGATTCTGACGGGTGTTTCCCGCCTGAGCGCAAGCTACAGGAGCGCTACGGCATCAGCCGGATGACGGTCCGCCGGGCACTGGCGGAGCTGGTTAACGAGGGGTTTCTGATCCGCGAGCAGGGGCGGGGATCGTTCGTTGTTAAGACGCGAATGCAAGAGCAACTGCGCCACCTGACCAGCTTCACCGAGGACACAGAGCAGCGCGGACTTTCCAGCGAGGCCAAGGTGCTCGACTTTCAAATTACTGTCGATACCGAAGTAGCCGAAGAGATGGGAATCTCAGAAGATGAGGAACTGATCCGGCTGCAACGGATACGGATGGTTGAAGGGGAGCCGCTCGCGCTGCAGACCTCGTTCATCCGCCACAACCTCTGCCCCGGCCTGGTAGAACAGGGACTCTTAGGAGAATCACTATATAAGACACTGGAAGCGGGCTACGGCCTACGTCTCGGGCGGGCCCGACAGACGTTCGAGGCGAAACCAGCCGACGAGTACGAAGCCGGGCTGCTTGGGATCGATGTTGGCCAGTCGGTCCTCGTTCTTGAGCGACTGACCTACCTGCACAACGGCACGCCGATCGAGTACGTCCGCTCGACTTATCGCGGGGATCGGTATCGGTTCACGGTGGAGTTACTACGTTGACTGTCAAATAAAAAACAGACGATAGAAATTATCTAAGTACAGCGATGGCGCTTAAGGAGACGTATAGATGAAAAGAGCAGCTGTAGTTGTTTTTCTCATAGCAGTTATGGGATGGTGCGGTACGGCGGTATCAAATAGCGGTGATTTATCACAACTGAGCGATGAGGAGTTTATGGATCTGATACGTATCCATCAACTCAATCGCAGTGAGCTGAATTCTGTATTAGCTGAGTTACAGAGGCGTTTCCCCGATTTTGAAGATCGTGTTCACGCCATTGCTACCACGTATCTCGGTGCCGGTTATGTTCTAGACCCTCTTACAGACGAGCTTAATAATTGGTTGCCGTTCGATAAGACTAACTGCACAATGTTTATTCATTATGTAGTTGCTTTTACAAACGCTCACTCATATGCAGAAGCTTTGGAACACATGCGTTGGCTTCATTATAAACAGGGAATAGTGGGTTTTAAAACCCGGTATCACTTTACAACCGACAGGATCACCAGCTCGGAAAATCCTTACTTCAGAACTGTGACCGAACAGTATGTACAGGATCCGGCTGTTTTAAAGCAGGTGACTCTGACGCTGAACAGAAAAACTGATGGCACTTATCTCTTTGGAGGCCGGCTGGATAACTGGACCCGCGAAGTGACAATAAGCTATATTCCACGAATAGGGTTTACCCCTGACTTGTTGCGAGAACTACCTCGGGTGCTTGGAGTGGCTTTTGTCAAGCGCACGAATTGGGAGATCGGCGTTGTCGTAGGGCACGAAGGGTTTCTTATCGACGGAGACCTCTTCCATTCCGGCGCTCCTCGCTTTGGGATAGGAGACTGGGGTGTGAATGTGATCGAAGACTATCTCAGGGTATTTCCGTTCACGCGGTGGGAGGGAATCATCCTGTTTAGAATAAATGAAGTGTCACTGCCGAGTTGGTGATAGCGTGGCAACATCTAAGAAGACGTTAATTGCTGGAGGAGGTCTGGCCGTTGTCGTGTTCATCTCCGTCCTTCTTGGCGGGCGAATGGAAAGGGGAAGCGTAGTGCAGGATGGCAAGATAGAGCGTCTTATTGTGCAGATGACCATCGAAGAGAAGATCGGCCAGCTGCTGATGGTACGGGTCATCGAAGGCATCGACGGCATGCCCTCGGACGAGACGAGACGGCTGATCCAGGATTACCGGATCGGCTCGGTTCTCTTTTTCGGCACAGCTAATCCACAGTTTACCGCCGAATACACCAATAGAGTTCAGCGATGGGCGTCGAAGACTCGGTTAGGTATTCCTATCCTGGTGGGAGTGGATTTTGAGTTCGGGGCGCGGATGAATGTCGCCGAAGGCGTAACGCCGTTACCTCAGCAGATGGGGATCGGAGCCACATATGATCCTCAATTGGCTTATCAGGCGGCGGCGATCACGGCCCGCGAGACCCGGGCGATGGGGATTCATTGGAACTTTGCCCCGGTGGCTGATCTCAATAGCAATCCCGGTAATCCTGTGATCGGTGTTCGCTCCTTCGGCAGTGATCCAGAGATGGTAGGTGGCGCTCGCCGTCAAGGGCTACCAGAAGAACAGGGTCATCGCCACAGCCAAGCATTTCCCCGGCCATGGAGATACCAAGGTGGATTCTCATTATGATCTACCCAAGCTGCCATTCGGTCGCGCTGTGTTGGACGACCACCTGATCCCTTTTCAGGCGGCCATCGCTGCAGGAGTCGACACCATTATGACCGCCCACATCATTGTCGAGATTATCGACCCTGATTATCCGGCCACTCTCTCCTCAGCGGTGCTCACCGGTCTGTTGCGTTATCACCTTGGCTTTGACGGTCTCATCGTTACCGATGCCATGAACATGAACGCGATCGCCTCTCACTTCGACGTCGGAAGGGCAGCGGTGATGGCGGTGCGTGCCGGGGCTGATGTGGTCATGTCCGCAGGGGAATCTGAGGATCTCGTGGCTATGCAGCAGGCGCTCCTGCAAGCTGTCCAAGCGGGACAGATCGGGGAAGAGCGGATCGAAGCTTTGGTCCGTCGCGTCTTGGGGCTTAAACTACGCTACGGGCTCTTCGAAGAGGTTGCATATTATGTAGATGCGGCTCAGGCCGCTGAGATCGGCGGTAATGATGAACATATAGAACACAGGGATTCTGAAGGGGTAG
>DOHL01000115.1 GCA_003535305.1 Candidatus Acetothermia bacterium | reverse complement strand
CTTTCGTTAATTCTTTCTTCTTCTCGTTCCTTATGCCCCTGGGCCCGCGGCCGGGGGCAGGCCTCGTGGCTCGATCCTTCTTAACTCAAAACTTTCTTTGAACTCTCAAACCAGTGAAACTTTTCCCGCTGTTAAGTGTATATTTAAGTGATCCTAAAAGAGAAAGGAGACTCAAGGTGCTGCAAAATAGAGTAGATGAGGTGAGTCTGTTGCGCAGTTCATTGCACGGGGACAGTGAAGCGTGGGGAGAGATAGTCCGGCGTTACAAAGAGGCGGTATTTGGTATCGCGCTTGGGATACTGCGCCGACATGCCGACGCTGAGGATGCCACCCACGATGCATTCATCCGCGCGTATGACAACCTACGCCGTTACAGGCTGGAGAAGAAATTCTCCACCTGGTTATTCACTATCGTTGTAAATATCTGCAAGAACAAACTACGCTATCGGCGTTACCACCCTGTCGTCTCTGCTGGGCACCAGATAGAAGAGACCGCTCCTGATCCCGCCGCAGCGATGGAGCGAGTGGAGCTGGAAGAACGGCTGCGCGATGCACTGGCCGAGTTACCAGCTCAGTATCGCGCTCCATTAGTATTGCGCTATTGGAACGATCTTGCTTATAAAGAGATTGCTGAGATTTTAGCGACCCCGGAAGGGACGATAAAGACGCACATCCACCGCGCCAAGGTAGCGCTGAAACGGAAATTAGATCAAAGAGAGGTGATCGAAAATGCGTCGCGATGATCTGGATCGAATGATCGAGGAACAATTGGTAAGTGATGTACAAGAAGAGATCTTTCGCATTGACGGGCTGGAAGATCGGATTGTCACGGAAATTTCCAACCGGCTCCCGCGTCGAGGCGGATGGGAAAGGATAAAAGAGCTTTTCATCGCCCCGGTCCCGCGCAAGCAAAGGCTCAAAGATCTGCTTGTTGTCGGAGCGACGGCAGTGATCTTCCTCATCTTCGGAGTGGCATTAGGCGGTAGGTTAGCAGATCGCTTGCCCGACGAAGCAGTCGCTCTCCTCGACGCCGAGCAGAATGGGGTCGTATTCGCTCTGCTCGCGATAGGAGCGCAGGAGATACAGATCGCCGGAACGTTTAACAGTTGGGAAAAGATTCCACTTATCGATGCAGACGGCGATGGAATCTGGACCGTCAGTATTGAGCTTGCACCGGGTCGACATGAATATGCGTTCATCATCGATGGCCGCTGGTTCGGCCAGGATCCGATGGCCGATGACTTTATACGCAGCTTTGGATACTACAACTCTGTCCGCTATATCGGTGTACAGGGGGATGACGTATGAGACGAAAAATTACGGGAATAACATTGGTATCTATTCTGCTTATCCTTGCCGGCAGAGCTGTCGTCGCAGCAGAGGAGATATCAGCGTTGGAAGTGGAGCGATTTCTGCTGGTCGAGATGGAGTTCTCTCCTACAGGAGCGATGAGAATGTGGGCCGCTATTGAGCCCGCGATCACAGATAACCGCCTTCAGGCAGCGTTGGTGCTCTTTTTCCTTGAACGGCTCGATAGAGTGAGCGGTCCGATAGCAATAAAAGAAAAGATCGGCCTCGTCATCACCACGGCGTTGGAAGACGATCTGCCCGTCGTTCTGTTGATTGACGAGATCCATGAAGGGTTGGCCCGCGGTATTCGCCTGCAGCTGATCCTTCGGGTGATAACGCAGCAAAGAAAGATCATAAGCGGCGTCCGTGATCTTCTCGAGGCGAGAAGGATATTCATCACCAACACAAGAGAGGAAGAGGGGGAGGTCATCTTTCTTCCCCGCGAGCGATTCGATTTGGTAGTGATGCATATTGCCGACGCATTGGGAATCTATCTCGCCGCTGAAGGCGACCCTCGTCATGCCGCCGCTCTCTATGCCACTGCAGCAGAGCGGTTAGTGCGACTATCTGAGATAGAGATCATTCCTACAGCGATAGTCGAACTGGTGTTACGACGGATCGATGGCGAGGCCCTGTCTGAGATAGTAGTCGATGTACTGGACATCGATCAAGACTGAGCAAGTTAAAGGTACTGTCAAAAATAATATGAAAGAATATGAAAGAAACCACAGACCTGTCTGTGGTAATATTTGAGTGGTTAGTTTTTTGACAATACTTAAGTTAAAGATAAGGAGGAATAAGATGAAATATCGTAACGTAAAACTACTCACAATAGGAGTGATTCTGGCGCTTCTGTTTACAACAATCGGAGCGCTAACGAGCGCGCAAGGGGCTAAACCCGGGGCTGGACCAGTGGGAATTATTGTCCGGCCGCCTGATGAGACAGGACTATCGATACGCGTCTGGGAGGATAGAGGTGTTTACACTATCAACGAGACGATCCAGATCCATTTTGAAGTGAATCAAGACGCCTTCGTCTATATTTACAATATCGACGCAACGGGCACAGTGAGATTGATCTTTCCGAATCCGTTTGCTCCGGATAATTTCGTACGCGCAGGGAAACATACGATCCCCGACGGAACATATAAGCTGGAAATCGTCCCGCCGCCTGGGACGAACTATATTCAGGCAATAGCATCTCCTGTGCCGCTCGATATCGTTCCTAAACTCACTATTGAAATACCATTTCCCATTCTCGGAACAGACCCAGCGGCATTTAAGGCCAAGCTGCTTGTCAGGTTGCAAGGGATTGCTCCCACCCCTGTATGGGCGGAAGATTGGCTGAGTTTTCAGATTGTCGTTAGTGCTCCTCCAGCGCATGGTTCATTGACGATCGATTCCACGCCGCCCTTTGCTCGTATCTATATCGACGGTCACTATTACGGCTGGACTCCGCGCACGATCCATCTTCCACCTGGATCTTACCATCTTCGGATCACCAAAAGCGGATATTATGATTGGATACAACACGTATCTGTCAGAGCAAGACGTACGCGGATGGTTACCGCTGCACTGATGCCGTTGATAGTAAACGAGCGTCCAGTGGCAGTATTTACTTTTACACCACCCCGACCCGATGTTGGCAGGTGGATGCGCTTCGACGCCAGTGACTCATTCGATCCCGACGGGACGATTATCTCATACG
>DOHL01000131.1 GCA_003535305.1 Candidatus Acetothermia bacterium | reverse complement strand
TCCGTGAAGCGCTTCTGGTCCTACGGCTTCCGCGGAGCGGACCTCATCGTGGCCTGCTATAGCCCGGCAGTCGGGGTCTTCGGCAAGTACGAACGGGTGGAGAAGGCGGACGGGACACCCGTGGGCATTCCCGAACTCCTGGAGCTCGCCAAACAGGCGGCGCGTGACGCGATCGCCGGCGAGTTTCGTGGGGATAATCTCTCGACGCTCTACTACGTCTGGGCTAATCTCTACGGTGTATCCGAACAGACGTGGGACGACGCGCGCTTGGTGGTCCAAATCGGGGGTGGCGAGGCAGAGAACGCGATGGAAGTGGCCCGCAATCATGGGATCTTCGTGGTTGACGGCTCTAAATGCCGGCTCGCCCTCCTTGCCAACCGGGCCGACCGTTGCAGCCTCGGCAAAGACGGAGATGCACCGCTGATCGATGCGCTGCATCGGGCGATGCTCCTCTGGAAGGAGGAAAAGCGGCAAGATCTTATTACGTACCTCACAGAGCGAGATCTCCTTGAGGATTTGCCTGGCTTGCAGATAGGGCGGGCAGGCAGGCCGTTTTGGAAACTGGCGCAGGTGCTCTTCGAGGTCCTGCCGCGCGACGTGGAAGATTAGAAGTTGATCAGTATACTTCTTAGTGAACGGTCGACGCTGGTGGTGGAGGGGAAACGAGCCAGCGCTGCAGAACGCACCTTACTCGAACAGGAGGCGTAGAGATGCAAAAACAAGAAAAGGAGATTCTGGAGTTAATCCGGAACCGGCTTTCCAAAAACGGTGGGGAGAGGGTACGACGCATCATTCTCTATGGTTCAAGAGCCCGGGGAACAGCTTCCGAAGAGAGTGATTATGATATTCTGGTTATCGAGACCGATCCGGTAAACAAACGGGAAGAGATGCGCTGTTTGCGTAATCTGTTTCGTGATTTGAGCGTGCCGATGGATATCAGGGTCATGGGAGAGATAGAATTCGAGGAGACAAAAGATGTGATCGGCGGGCTTGCTTTTCCGGCAAATAAGTATGGCGTGGTGTTGACATGAGGACCGCGGACCAGGTGCGGTGGGACTTTGTTCAAGGATGGCTGCGAAAAGCGGAACATGACTTAGGTGCTTGCGATGTGTTGCTCGCGCATGAATTCCAAGACTATGCGCCCGCTGCTTTTCATGTATAGCAGGCCGTCGAAAAATTCATCAAGGCGTTTTTGGTGCGGCACCAGGTAGAATTTCCCAAGAGTCATGATTTGAGCCTGCTGCGACTGCTGATAGCGGAAGAGAACTCCAGTTTGGCCGAAAATCTCGCGGCAGCGGATGATCTCACACCATATGCGGTGGAATTTCGCTACCCTGGCGAGATGCTTGTTTCCAAAGAAGAAGCGCAGCATGCAGAAGAGATCGCCCGGCAGGTAAGAAATTTAGTTCTGGCCGCTATAAAAGATTATCTTGATAAAGGAAGACCAGCATGAGTGAAATCCTTAAGTCCTGGTACGCAGTCGCTACTCCGCACAAAGACATCCGGGAAGGGCGGCTCGATGAGGCGGTCTTTGCCGCGAACATCTGGGCGGTGGTGCAGGGAACCGCTCCTGAGGTTTATCTCGATTCGGAGGAGTTCTATCGTAAGACCTATATGACCTCCGGACTGGAATCCGTGCTCAAACGGGTCGCAACAGGATTGCGGGCGGATGGGGAGAGCGGAGATCGAATCATCAGCCTGCAGACCTCATTCGGCGGGGGAAAGACGCATATTCTGGTTGCGTTGTGGCACCTGGCAAAACACTCGGATCTCCTCAAGGGGTCGCCGCACACAGCAGAACTTCGGGATGCATTGAACGATCGTTTCCCAGAGCGGGTTCGGGGCGTCGCGGTCTTCACCAACCAGACATGTGATTCAACGCAGGGACGCACAACGCCCGAGGGAGTTCACACGAGGACCCTGTAGGGCGAACTGGCGGTTCAGCTCGGCGCCTGCCTGCCGGACAGGCAGGGCAAAGAGCTCTACGAGAAGGTGCGCGCAAACGACGAGACTCACCGCGTACCACAAGGGTTGTTCGTCGATATTCTTCGTGAGGCCTCGCCTTGCCTGATCCTGCTTGACGAAGTTGCGGACTACTGCGTCGGTGCAGCGGCCGTTTCAGTCGGCGAGACAACACTGGCCGAGCAGACGATCTCCTTTATCCAGCAGCTGACCGAGGCGGTGCAGCAGGTCCCCGGCGCAGTGATAGTGGCGACCCTTCCGGCGAGCAAGTACGAGGTCACGCAAAGCGAGAAGGGACAAGAGATCTTCACCACGCTGGAGAAGCGGTTCCAACGGCTGGGGGCCGATATCAAGCCGGTAGCGGACGATGAGATCTACGAGGTCGTGCGGACACGCCTCTTCGAATCGATCACCCCACCGGACCTTCCCGATTATCCCCAAAAAGTCGCCAAGGCGTACCAAGAGATGTACACGACCCATGCCGGGGAGGTCCCCACCGAGGTGGCGAAAGGGACCTATCGGGATGGAATCGCCCGTGCCTATCCGTTCCATCCTTCATTGATCGACGCGCTTTACACTCGCTGGGGAAGCCATTCCGCCTTCCAGCGGACCCGCGGGGTGTTAAGGCTGCTGGCAAGCGTAGTCGGGGACCTGTGGCAACGACGAAACAGCACCACCCAGACGCAGCATCTCATCCAACCGGGGCGCATCTACGCTGATCGGTCGATGCTCTGCAGGCACAACTGACCCGCCTGTGGGGGATTGAATATCAGTCGGTGGCCGCGGCGGACGTGATCGGCGAGCGGTCCAACGCCGTCATCTTCGACGAAGAACGAGGCGGAGACTATCGCACCGAGGGTATCGGTCAGGGACTGGCTTCCGCCATTCTGCTGGGCTCATTTGGCGGCCAGGGAGGGCGAAGCGGTTTCAGCTCCAAGGACTTAAAGGTTGCCTGTTCGCGCTGTAGTCTTAATTGGAACTATCTCGACGGGGCGATCCTTGAGCTGGAAGATCGCTGTTTTTATCTCCATTCAGCGCTTGCCGGGAGTCTGGGAAAGCGCTATTGGTTCGGCGCCAAACCAACTCTGAACAAGCTGGTCGTGCAGTACCGCCACCAAAGCGATGCTGAGAATTTTGAGGTGCAGATCCTCGAAGACCTGCGTGCGGAGGCCAAAAAGCTGGCGATCAGTGGTGTGACATGGCGCACGATTGTCGACCCTGGAGAGGGCCTCCCTGAGCAGAAGGCCCTTACCCTTCTGATTTTACCGCCATCGCTGGCGTGGGATGAAAACGGGGAAAATAACGAGGCGGTTCGGAAGTATGTCTTATCGATCAGTGGCCACTGTGGGGGCAAGGATCGGTTGTACAGAAATACGTTGGTTTTCCTCGCCGGAACTTCCCGAGGACTCTCCCGACTACGGAAGATGTACCGTGAGCGCGCCGCTCTCGAAGCAGCGCGATCGGATTATTGGGAGCAGCTTGCTGAGGAACAGCGGCGCGATCTGAAAGAACGGATCGAGAAAGCACAAATAGCAACCCAGGAAGCCTTAGGCCCTGCGTACACTGTCGCACTGCGGGTGCGCGGCCAAGACGTGGAACCCTGCATTCTGCCGGATGCTCAACGCACGCTCCCACAGCATCTTGGATATGTCTGGAGAATACTTGTGGAAGAGGAGGAGTGGATCCTGCGTCGCGTTGGGTCTGTCACCCTCGAAAAGACCGGATTGGTACCCAAGGAAAAGGGGATCCGCCTGAAAGACGCCGTTGATGCCTTCCTGCGGTTCACCGACAAGCCAATGATTGCCGGCAAGCAAGCGGTGACCGACGGCCTGACGCAGGCCTGTGCGGATGGGCTGATCGGAATCGGGCGTGGGGCAAGCCTGTCTGCGCTTCAGAAGAGCTACTGTAGCGAGAGAGTCTCCTTGGATCCTTTGGAAGAAGGTGTGTGGATTATTCCCGTGTTTACCCCCGAGCCCGCATCGACTCCACACGAGAAGGGCGAACCAGGCGAGCAAGTCAGACCGGCGGGTGTTACAGGTGGTGAACTCGAAAGCGGAGTTGAAACCAAGATCACACCGAAACGAACCGTGCGCCGCATCACCGTCCGTGGTGCAGTCTCTGTTGATAACTATACTGAGCTCTTCCGCTGCTTTGTCAGCCCGGCGACGCGGATGCGCCTCAAGACTCTTCGCCTTGGGATTAACTTCGAGATGAAAGCCCCTGAAGATCAGGCTCTCGATCCCAACGACGCCGACCTGAAAGTCATGCAAGAAGCTGCGAAACAGCTTGGTCTCGAATTTGAGGTTGAGGAATAGAACTCAATTGTCGTTACGCTGAGCTACTTCCAGGCAGTGGGATCGGTAGGCTGGGGGGTAGTTGTCGCCCCACGGCTGTTGACTCCTCCGCTTCCTCCCAGGAACGGGTCGTTCCTGCTTTTGGCAAGGAGTGTCACCGGCTCACTTATGTATCATTACACTTTCTTGTTAGGCTGCCGGTGATCTTGAGCGGATGTTGCGCCCTCGCAAAATGGAAACGGGTCAAAGCAGAACCTTACTTTTGATGTTTCTGGCTACAACAGGCGGCTAATTGCAGATGGATCCGAGTGTGAGTGTCTTGGGGGGAGTGTGGCGCAATTGGTTAACTCACCGGGTTGTGGTTGCAGGTTTGAGTCCCGTCGCTCCTTTTACCCGTCTCCCAAAATGTGTCTGTAGCTCAACTGAATAGAGCACCGATCTTTAAGAACCAGTGGTTAGGAATTCAAGTCCC
>DOHL01000161.1 GCA_003535305.1 Candidatus Acetothermia bacterium | reverse complement strand
TTAACTCAAGCGTGAGGAACCTTTTTTTCATTACCTCTTTGGATAATGTGATAAAAGGCACCGCTGTATTCAATCCTTAAGGGTCTGGCCATAAAAAATTCCTTCTGCTTTATCTTTAGTATTGGAAAAGATTATATCAAAACTACTCTAATATGTATGTCAAGTGTGGAGACCCGACCCTTTATCCCCTCCGGTTTGGGGTGTTATACTGAGCGCCTTATTTAAATGCGCATAACCTTCTTAAGGTATCGTTTCCATTTTTCCACTTTAAGAAAACTTTTTCCACTGTTTGTACGACATTTTCCAATGACGGAAAATGTCGATTATGAATCGCCAAACGGCGAGTTAGTCTCCAAATACGTTCAATAGGATTGAGTTCTGGGCTATAAGGAGGCAAAAATTTAATACTGAAACGATCCGAACAGTTCTGTCGCCATTCTTTATGCAATAAACCATGATGATACCTTGCATTATCAGCAATGAGAACTACACGGCGACCTGAGTGGCAACTAATGCACCGTAGCTGCTTAAGGAAAGTAAAAAAGGTTTCAGAATTAAATTTATCCATCTCTATACGATATGTAAACTTGCCGTCTCTTAGCCGAACCGCACCAAAATAACCTATACTCTTTCGAGTTGGATGATGTAGTAAAATCGGGTCTTTTATTTCCGGTGGGACCCACATGCGACAGCGTGACCCGTGCTATTGAAAATGAACCTCGTCTGTTGCCCATAGGTCAACATTTTTATCTTTTGAAAGCTTTAGAATTTTTTTTAAACCTTAACTGCTCGTTAGGATCAGCATGGGCGATCATAGGTCGGGGCTTGCGCAATCTGAACCCAAACTGTCGAAACAACCTTTGACATTGCCGAACACCCAGATCGATTCCGAATTGTTTTTGAATAAATGCAGACAACGTTTTTCCGTCCCATAGATTTACTGAAAGTCCGTAATCTGAAGGTGAGTTACGCAAAGCCCCATCTATTTGGTTTAATTGGTCAGGTTGAAGCCGTCGAGGACGTCCAGGACGTTCAGCCTCAGCTAAACCGGCAAGCCCTTCATCTTCAAAGCGCCTCGCCCAATATGCAACAGCTCTTGGTGAGTCTCCAAGCAATTGGGCGACTTTTCGGCAACTCAAGCCTTGGGCAACTAAAAGGACAGCGTGCAGCCGATGATCATAACGCGCTTCATGAGACCGGCGAATCTCATCCTGCAGAGCGAATACGATAATTTCAGCATCGGAAATCGTTGTTTTTTTCATTCGCGCATAATAACATAAAATAATTATATGCGCAAGTATTTATGACGCTCAGTATAACTCCTCAACAGCCCCTCAGATAGCAACTCTACCGTTTCTGTGCGGAATTACACCCATCTGAAGCTGAAATCGCAATGTTTTTTGCGCCTTTCTTTATTTCGACTGCCCGCTAATTTTTATCCTTTTCCTTGTGGTGCCGTTCTGCGATCAGATATAATATAGCTCGTTATAAAGATGGATAGCGCTACATTACAAAAACAAATCTGCCGGTTAAAAGATTCTCTGGGCGCTGTTATCCTCGCCCATAATTATCAACGACCTGAGGTGCAGGAGATCGCTGATTTTTGCGGCGACTCACTTGAGTTAGCTCGTCGTTCGACAGATCTCACCGCGGAAATGATCGTATTTTGCGGCGTGCGGTTCATGGCGGAGACAGCAGTGTTGCTCAATCCGGATCGCCCTGTCCTGCTGCCGGAAGAGGGAGCGCTCTGTCCGCTGGCTGCTCAGATCGACCCACCCACACTTCAGGAGTGGAAAGACCGTTATCCTGGTTTACCTGTCATCTGTTACGTAAATTCGACTGTGGATGTAAAGGCACATTCTGATATTTTGTGCACATCGGCGAACGCGGTGGCAGTAGTGGAAAGCCTTAATTCCGATGGAGTTATATTCATTCCCGACGGTAACCTGGGCCATTACATCTCGACACAGACAGAAGTTACAGTGATCAGCTACCCAGGGAATTGCTATCTCCATGATCGGATCACACTGCGTGAAATCGAAACGGCGCGTCATGATCATCCTGCTGCTCAGGTATTGGTCCATCCGGAATGTCGACCGGAAATAGTAGCTGTAGCTGATGCCGTCTTAAGCACTGCCGGCATGATCCGCTATGCGCAAACGACCGACGCAAACGAATTGATCATTGCTACGGAGATCGGACTACTTTACCAACTGCGAAAGCGAGTACCCGGCAAGCAATTTCACACAGTGGGTGATGGTCCGACATGCCGGCCGATGAAACTTACCACGCTCGATAGTGTGCTGCGAATTCTCCAACACCAACAGCCGGTGATCTCTGTGCCGTCTGCAATGAGGCCGGGCGCCCTCCGCGCCCTTCAGCGGATGCTTGCGGTGACGTAAAAAGGAAGAAGATGATGGGTAATGGGTACTAAGGGGTAAGGGGTGATGGGTGATGGGTTATGGGTGAAGAAAGAAAGGTCCAAGATCTAAAGTAATTCAGTATCGCGTCATTGACCGGAGGTCAATGAAGTTAGGAAGCTGGGAAGTTGAGAGGTTGAGTAAAGCTGCAGAATGCAAAATGCTAAAGTATAAAATGGAAATACAGGCGGTTGTGGATAGTGACACAAGTAAAGCGCGAAGACAATGAACTCCTGCCCCGTGCAGTCCTACTTCATGGGGCAATGAACTCTTACCCCGTGCAGTTATCGGGCGAACAGCCGTAGGCGGCACAGAGCCTTCGAATCGCCCCTACTACGGACCATGGGCTATGGACTCTTAACAGCTGACCAATAATGATGGAACGTTATCAGACAACAGAAGCAGTACAGCGTGCTTTGCGCGAAGACCTTTCGCTGGGCGATGTGACGACAACAGGCCTCATTCCGCGTGATCTAACAGGCCGCGGAATGATAATCGCTAACGAAGAAGGTCTATTGGCAGGAATCGACGTTGCACGTGAAGTCTTCTGCCGGATCGATCCTGCTCTCACTTTCCAATGCCAAGTCAGTGATGGGGCGCGTCTTACCCTAAAAACAGTGATCGCGTCTATCGAAGGGAGATTATGCTCCATTCTTAGTGGCGAGCGAGTGGCGCTCAATTTTCTTCAACATCTTTCCGGAATTGCCACGTTGACGGCCCGATATGTAACTGCTGTCGCTGATACGAAGGCTCGCATCCTTGACACGCGCAAAACGATTCCAGGGCTACGGTATTTGGCTAAGTATGCCGTAATAATCGGCGGCGGCAAGAACCATCGGAAGTGTCTCGGTGATGGGGTATTGATCAAAGAGAACCATATTACCGCTTGTAATAAGGCCGGAATGGACCTTCCGGCGATCATCAAGCAGATGAAAAGCAAGGCCCCGCATACCCTGCAAGTGGAGATCGAAGTGAGAACGTCTGCTGAGGCCGGCAAAGCAGCAGAAGCAGGGGCGGATATCATTTTACTCGATAATATGAGCTTGGAAGAGATGGAGAAAGCAGTAAGCTTAGTTGCCGGACGGGCGCTGGTGGAAGCATCCGGAGGAATTATACTGGAAAATGTCCGCGCTGTTGCCGCTACCGGCGTTGATCTGATTTCGATCGGCGCGCTCACGCATTCTGCTAAAGCGCTCGATATATCGTTAGAAATAATGAGTTAGCCGCGAAGAGTGCAAATGGGAAAGAAGATGAGGAGTTAGGAAAGAAAGGTTTGAGGTCGGCGATAACCTCCGTTCTAACTACGGCGAGGATACGGTTAATCTTCATCGTAATTTTTTGCGTCTTCGCGCGAGGCTCATACAGTTTTAGATAGAGATCAGATAATATCGGTACAGCGACGGCAAAATTTATCTGTTTTTTAGAAGAGCTCCCCCTATCACCAGAATGAGGATAGCCCCCCATATCACAGGCCACTCAATATGTTCAGTGAAACACGGCACTTCCCCAAAGAAACGAACAACCGATAAAAGGACAACGAACATCAGCAACAATCCTAAACCAGACAGCAAGATAAACGACAACAGAGCCTTGTATTGGTGCCAATATTTGGCTAAACCCTTTTTGTCTGTATCGCTTCTCATCATGTTAGTTGGGGAAGTTGGGGCTTTCACAATCGAAGGATCATCTCTGTCGGCACAACGATGAAATTATGGAATAAATACCAAAACGTCCATAGCGAAATCGATGCAAGCATAGGTAATGGCTGATATAAGTTAAGGGTATTCACTTTTCTAAAGAGAGCGATGAGCAGAAAGGAGACCACAATCGTGGCTAACCGATAAGTGAGATTAAGATAAGGCATAGCAGGGCCTACAAGCGAAAGCAGCAGAAGTTGCGTTACGAGAAGTATAGTTAACAGGAGAAACTGACTCCCTCTTACCCTGCGTGCAAAAGCGGATTTCGTAAGTAAGATGCCGAATAGGAAAGTCAGCGCGATCGCCGGAATGCTCAGCACGGTAGCGATAAAAGCAGCGCCAATTGTTGTTATCCCATGAAACCCCAGCTGGATAATTGCATAGGCGGGGTTTGTTGTATCCAGCCCTAAATGTGCCCATACCGACGGCGAGGCCGGTGAGACGGTATTCATATATAATAGATGGGATCGCCCTGCCCCGGCAACATCTTTCCAAAAGAGATGCAATCTGTTATTCGAGTCAACCAAAATAAGAGGTAACCGTCCACCGCATTCCTCTACTGAGAGCCGTGTCTCTTGTTGAACCACGTTTCCTTCTCCCTCTATCAGCGCATAGTAAATATATAGCCGCCTTGCTACGGATTGTGCCCACACAATGGAAAACTGCCCTGTATGCGTAAGGACGATGTATGGCGAGTGAGTTGACCCGGTTCCCATAGTTGCACGTGCCTGAAAACGCCCGCCTGGAAGAATTTCTGTTAAAACGAGGCGCAGTTTTTCGTGGACTCCTGTGCCGGCAATGACTCTGTTCCAGACCACATATAGATTGTTGTCTCTATTAGCTATTAACCGAGGCCCGCGTGTTTCTCGAGCAAATCGTGTCTGACCTAAACGCCGAGGCTTTTTGATCGATGTGCCTGTCTGTGCATCTAATATCGTATAATATACAAACGCTGTTTGAGAAAGATGGCACTCTTCTTTCCATATCAAATGTAATTCTCCTTTGCTATCCACTACGGCAGTGGGAAGCAATGATTTCGTGGAGGTGTATGTTATTCTCTGCTGGTCTATTATCTTAATTTCCTTTGAATTCAATTTTGAAAAGAATATTTCCCAGTTTCCAACCCGCAGATCAGACCAAAAGATATAAACATTGCCTGTTTTATCAATGCTGAGAGATGGACCTATTGCATATTTGGCGTCTAAACTGATCAGTTGTCCTTTAGGGATTTCTTTATCGTGATCATTGCCGACAAAGTGGATATGATAAATTCCCCTATGTCCAGGCCGGTGCTCTTCCCAAACAAGATGCAAGTTATTCTTTCTGTCGAGCGCCAATTGGGGGTTGGAAAGCACAAACCGGGTGCGATAGATAACTTGACTTTGCAATACAGCGCCATCAGCATCAATTTGTTTATAAACAAACCAATGCTCGGTAACAGAGCGATTTGTGAAGACGACATGGAAAATATCAGTTGAATCGATCACTACTGCCGGCGACCCTGAACCGAGCGAGGTGATAGTGAGTTTATGAATAGCCGACCAACCATCCGCCCACCCTTTAGGAACGGCTTCCGCAGCCATGCAGGGAAAAAGAGACAGAGAGATAATAGTGACGAGCAGCGCACTGTATAATTGCCTGGGGAACACTTGTGTTTTCATAACAAGCTCAATCTTTCTTTTTTTTGCGTAAAGACACTATCACCTAAAACCTCTTTTTTGAATCACGCAAAGACAGTAATATTGAGTTGCCGCCGCCGGCACAGATCAAGACGTAAACCGAGTAACGCAGATGGCTATTGCTTCTTCAACACGTGACGGGGATCAAGAGCATCGCGTAATCCATCGCCAAGGAAATTTATTCCCAGCACAGTGATAAATATAGCTAACCCGGGAAATATAACCAGCCACTGTGCTCTGCGAAATACTCCTCTGCCCTCAAAGAGCATATTTCCCCAACTCGGCGTTGGTGGAGGAACACCCAACCCGAAGAAGCCCAACGCAGCTTCTGTGATTATCGCTCCGGCTATACCCAGAGTTGCCATAACCACTATTACGACAACAGTGCTCGGCAAAATATGTCGGACCATTATCCGTTCGTTACTGGCCCCCACTGCTCGTGCTGCTTCAATATAAACTTGTTCCCGTATAGATAGGACCAATGAACGGATTATTCTCGCCTCACCGGTCCAGCCGGTGACTCCGAGGATGATCATCACGTTATATATACTTGGCTCAAATATCGCAACGACGGTCAGGAGAAGGAAAAACCGCGGAAAAGCGATCACTATATCGACCAGGCGCATCAACAGACTATCTACTATCCCGCCGAAATAACCGGCAACGATGCCGATCAATCCTCCGATGGCGATCGAGATACCCACAACTACAAAACCCACTGTGACTGAGACGCGGGAACCAAAGATGAGCCTGCTTAGCACGCAGCGCCCCATGGTGTCTGTGCCGAGTGGATACTCTCGGCTATATGAGCTCAAGCGGTTGCGTAAATTTACGCGATAAGGATCATTAGGAGCGAGGTAAGAGGCGAAGATCGCTATCAGAATCAGAATGATAAATAGCACTCCCCCCATTACACCGAATCGGTTCTGTTTGAATTTCCGCCATGAACGCCCTGATTGAGAAACAGCCATCTCTTACCTCTCTTAATCGTATTTGACCCGCGGGTCAACGAAAACATATGCTACATCAGCCAATAAATTACCGAATATAATCAGGACCGCCCCCATTGTATTGACCGCCATAACGAGCGGCAAATCGCGCTGAAAGACCGCCAACACCATCAATTGTCCCATCCCCGGCCAACCGAAGATAGCTTCTATTATTGCTGAACCACTGATTAGTGCCGGCACCCAGAAACCCAATATAGTCACGATCGGCAGCAACGCATTCCTTGCCGCATGTTTGGCGATCACGATTCTTTCACCGAGCCCCTTGGCTCTTGCGGTTCGAATATAGTCTTGCTCTAGCACTTCCAGCATGCCACCTCGCATATACCGGACTAGGCCAGCCAAACCGGACAGCCCAAGGGTCAACACAGGTAGTACAAGAAAGCGCAAGCGGTCTAACACCATCGGGCCCCACCAATCGAAACGCGCTCCCAACGTGCGTGCGCCTGCAGCCGGAAGCCAACCTAAATGGATCGAAAAAACGATTATCAGCATCATGGCAAACCAGAAATTGGGGACAGCTAGTCCGGCAAAAGCACCGGCCGTCGCTGCATGGTCAATAAGAGAGTTCTGCTTGAGAGCGGAGATCATTCCTATAGGAATAGACAGAACAAGAATAAAGAGCATTGTGGCTGCGCTTAACAGTATTGTCATCGGTATTCTTTCCCAAATCAGCGTTGCCACCGGCCTACCGCCGGTCATCGACCGGCCCCATTCACCCTGAATCCATTGACTGAACCACCGAAAGTACTGAATATGGATCGGCTGATCCAGCCCTAACCTAGCCCGTTCAGCAGCGAGAAATTCCTCTGTAACATAGGTCGACTCTGTGACTAATATCAGCCCCGGCTCGCCCGGCGCCAGGTGGATTATGCCGAACGAAAGGATAGAGATTCCAACCATTATGGGCACTATCTGTACCAGTCGTCGAATGATATACGCGACCAAAAGACAATCACCTCCTTGTTCACAGAGTGCTCGCTACATGGTCTTGCCGGCGCCATGCAGCGAGCACGATACTATTTGCCTCAGTGGTGCTCTTCGAGTATCCACCACTCTTCGAAATTATGGTATAACCCTATTGCCGTGGGGTAAACAGGTCCTCCAAACACGTCCCATATCGCTACCAGTGAATCTGCAAACCAGAGGGAGGTATACGGAAGATCTACGCTGAGAATGTATTGGATCTCGTTGAAGAGCCGTTTGCGTTCTTCAAGGTCGACCTCTGTATACGCCTTATCCAGCAGTTCATCCACAACAGGATTGTGGTATTGGTTCCTGTTGGCGAACGGTCCGATATTTCGCGAGTGGAAGATCTGGGCCAACCAGGGATCAACGCCGGCGAGGCGCCCGAAGTGCCACCCTGAGATTACTGCATCAAAATTCATCCTCCGCATATTCTCAAGAAAGGCGGACCGTTCCAGAAACCTCAGGTTGACTGTTACGCCTATCGCGGCAAGATCAGACTGTATGGCTATTGCCGCTGATTCACGCATCACATCGCCTGCGTTGGTCTGAAGCTCAAATTCGAGCGGCTCGCGCACACCATCTCCATCATGGTCTTTGTCGACTATTCCGTCTCCATCTGAGTCATGCCAGCCCGCTTCCAGCAGCAACGCGACAGCCTTTTCCGGGTCGAATTGATATGTCCGAACATCTGGATTGTGAAACGGGGATATAGAAGGTATCGGTGTGTTGGCGACCTCACCAAAACCGAGCAAGATATAGTCGACCATCGCCTGTCGGTCTATCGCGTACGTCAGCGCCTGGCGAACCCGCACATCGCCAAGAATATGCGGAGTACCGTCAAG
>DOHL01000159.1 GCA_003535305.1 Candidatus Acetothermia bacterium | reverse complement strand
GCTAAAAGCTAATAACTAATTGCTAAAATGGCTGAAAGCTGTAGGCTGATAGCAGGGAATTCGGGGTCAGAGTGCATTTCTTAACCCAAAACCCAAAACTTTCCTTGAACCCTCAAACCCTTTGCATCAACTAATCGGGAGATGAACCACAATTATATGACGATGCGGATCGGAATAGGGATAGATTTTCACCGGTTAACACCGGGTAGAAAGCTCATAATCGGCGGAGTACGGATACCCAATCCGACCGGTCTGTCCGGCCATTCTGATGCCGATGTTCTGGTCCATTCGATCTGTGATGGACTGCTCGGCGCTGCCGGCCTGGGCGATATCGGTCACCATTTCCCTCCCTCTGAAGAGCGCTATCGCAATATTTCGAGCCTCATCCTGCTCTGCCATGTCGAGGCGCTTATTGCTGCAAAAGGATATTCCGTCGTCAATATCGATAGCTGTATCATCGCTGAAAAACCACAGCTCGCCTCGTATATCGAGGAGATGAAAGCGCAGATTGCTCCCCTTATCAAGGTTGCGCCGGAGATGATCAATATCAAGGCGACGACATCAGAAGGGATGGGAGCACTGGGCCGCGAAGAAGGAATCGCTGCCCACAGCGTCTGTCTTATCGAAAGAAGAGCCGCATGATATCGTTGAAAGTGATGAGGAATATCAACGCGAGCAAGAGGATGAATCCAGCGGCATGGATCATACTTTCCACACGGGGAGGGAAAGGTCTCTTTGCCACGATCTCATAGAGAGCGAATAGAGCGCGACTGCCATCCAACGCCGGGAATGGAATAAGGTTGAACAATCCCAGGCTCAGGCTGAGAAGCGCCAGAAAATAGAAGAATACACGTGGCCCAGCGCGTATGCCCTCTCCCAGCATATGCGCAATCCCTACCGGACCGGCAACTGCTGCGCCGAGCGGCACCTCGCTGGTAACGATCATGCGGATAGAACTATAAATTAGTCCAATAAATTCTCCCAGTTGCCCCACTCCGGTGAAAATTCCGCGGAAAAACCCGAAACGGCGGTAACTGATCGGCAGCGTCTCGATCGTTATGTCGGCAAAGATATCCTCAGGCGCCACATCAGTGGTCGCGAGGACTATCTCTATCTTCCTCTCTCCGCGGAGCACGGTGAGGTTAATCGTATCTGTGGGGAGTAATTGTTCAACATGAAAAAAGGCAAGCGTCATCCCCTCTATTCTTTCTCCGTCCAGAGCGATGATTCGATCGTTTGCCCTCACTCCGGCACGGAACAAGAACGATCCCTCTGCTAAGTTGAGAATACGATTAGTAAATGGCTGTCCGATAAATATCCCGACGACGTAGCGCTCTCTCTCCGGGTTAAACCGGGGGCGAATCGAGTACGATAGGATTTCGCCGTCCCGCCGGATGACGAACTCGATCTCCTCTCCTCCGCTTGCCGCAATGATCCGTGTCACATCGTGTCGGCTGTAGATCGGCACACCAGCGAGCGATATGATCTCATCGCCGGGCTGTAACCGGCCATGAGCTGGAGTGTCAGGAATCGTCCCCGGCAATCGCTGGTAGGGAAGACCGATGATCCAGAGCAGAGATATGAAAATCAATAGAGTGGTCAGGATATTGGCGATCGGCCCGGCCAAACTGATCAGCAATTTGACGTAGCCCGGTTGCGAGGACAATAATCTCTCGCGTGGAATCGATGAGTCGACTTCTGTCGACGTGGCATCCTCGCCGGCTATCCGCACGTAGCCGCCCAACGGAAGAAGGCGGAGCGAATAGAGCGTTTCACCGAAGCGACGCGCAATAAGCTTTGGCCCGAATCCGATTGCAAACTCATTCACATATACCTTAAATCTCTTGGCAACGAGAAAATGGCCCAATTCGTGGAGACCGACCAACAGGAGAATCGTTATCGCAAAAACCAACAAGGTCATTATTTTATCTCCTTTATCTCCATCTTTAGCACCCGTTTTGTCTCTGCGGTGATCTTCACCTCATCAGCGAGTCGGATCCCCGTTACCCAGATTATCCTTTCTGCATCGCAGAGTAGTGGTACGTGCGATCGCTCTGCAAAAGGAACATGCTCGTCGATGAAAAAATCTTTTAACCGTTTCTTTGCAGCCATTCCCAGCGGCCTAAAGCGGTCACCTGATCGGCGATTACGAAGTGAGAATGGCAGCATGATACGATCAAAATCAGCATATTCCGTCTTTGCCGGCGCACTACATATCTTTGCCAATGTCGGTTTGTTCTCTGTTACCGATAAAGTAAGACTTATGCCCAAATCCGCCAACTTGTTATCACCGACGACAACAGTATAGTCGAATTTTTGTTCCGTGTCCACAGAGATAGGAGCATCGCTGCATTCTTCTTGCAGGCAGAATTTGAGCGTATCACTCTCTTTTAACGCCGTGATGCCAGGCAGATTGAGCTCCCAGCGATTAGAGCCTTTATTGATCAAATCGATCAAGCTCTTGATATGGACGAATTCAATATCTTTCAACGAGTTACGCAGCTCATATAACGCACCGCGAAGAAGCTGTGGAAGCAAAGACAAATCTAAATTACGAATCGCGGCAAGATCGAGTGAAATCATCGCTTGTGATTTGCTCTTTATAACCACCGGCAAATATCGATCGGTAAGATGATTAAGCGAGTCATTTGCTTGCGCAATGAGAATCTCTGTTCGCTGAATCGTTTCTCTGATGCGCGGATTGCAGCGGGTCAGAAGAGGTAAGAGTTCGCAGCGGATTCGATTGCGCAAACAGGTAAGTTCAACGTTAGTATGGTCTTCGCGCCACTGCAGATTTTCCCGAACGGCAAAATCCACCACCATCGCGTGTGTACAGGCAATCAACGGGCGAATATAGGGAGGCCGTACCGGTGGGATCCCGCTCAACCCGGAAAGACCACTGCCGCGGATAAGATGCATAAGGAAAGTCTCGACAGAGTCATCCACAGTATGGCCGAGCGCCACTTTATCCGCTTTCAAACGGAGAGCGGTCTGCGCGAGAAAACGGTAACGGGCGATCCGCGCCCCTTCTTCCAAACCCACGCTTTCGCGACGGCACAGTGCACGGACATCGCAGCGATCAACGATCACTTCCAACTCGCGGGATCGGGCGAGCTCTTCCACAAACAGGGCATCGGCAGCAGAAGTATCTCCGCGGAGTTGATGGTTGAGGTGAGCAACTGCCAGATTTATTCCCAGACGATCTTGTAATAAGAGAAGCAACTCAAGCAGAACGACCGAATCGCTCCCGCCTGAAACAGCCACTAAGACCAACTCGCCGCGCTTGACCATTGAATAGTCCGCGATTGTAACTGAGACTTGATCGATCATTGAATGGGCTGAGGTTCGACATTCAAACGTCATCGTTATAACCATCCTAACCGGGAGGACAGGG
>DOHL01000062.1 GCA_003535305.1 Candidatus Acetothermia bacterium | reverse complement strand
TAGGTACAAATATCACCGGAACTCCGCCTGCTGCGGAAGGAATACAAGAAGAGGTACGGAATGTCATCTTCTTTCACCCCGACGGGTACGGGTTAAGCCACTGGAATGCTCTGCGCTTTTGGCTGGTCGGGCCGGACGGTCAACTCAACTGGGATCGGCTGTCGCATATAGCGCCCTATACCGAACACATGAAAGACGCTCTGACCGCAAGTTCGCATGGCGGAGCCACGATACATGCTTACGGGATAAAGGTAGCCCGAGACAGCTTTGGTCTGGATGAGCATGAGGTGATCACCGCCCTTTCCGGCAAGCAGATGTCGATCATGGAGGAGGCAATCCAGGCTGGCTTTGCGACGGCCCTCATCGGGAGCGGCTGCATAACCGAGCCCGGCACGGCCGCCTTCGTCGCTTCAGTAGAAGAACGCCGCATGAGAGAGGAGATCGCCAAACAGTCGATCGAATCCGGAGTTGACGTCATCTTAAGCGGTGGGGAACGATGGCTCCTGCCGGTGGGCGTCACCGGTCGTCACGGGGAAGGGAGGCGTGAGGATGGCCTTAACCTGATCGAACGGGCCAAAGACCTCGGCTACACCGTGGTTTTTGACCGAGAGGAATTAGAAGCGGCCGTTGCCCGCGGAGCGACCAAAGTATTGGGCGTATTCGCCAGCGGACACACCTTTAACGCCATGCCCGAGGAGAGGCTGAGAGCGGAGGGGCTACCGTTTTTTGTCTCTGGGGCACCGACCATCGCTGAGATGTCGATAGCAGTACTGGAGATCCTTTCGCGCAGTCCAAAGGCAACGGAAAGGGGTATCTTCATCGTTGCTGAGGAGGAGGGTACCGACAATTTCCCCAATAGCGCTAACGCCGCCGGCTCTTTTGTGGCCGGCAAGCATGCGGATGCGGCCTTCGGAGTATTTGCCGATTTTGTCGAGGAAAACCCAAATACCTTACTGATCACTGCGGCCGATAGCGCTGCTGGTGGTAAGCATCTCCTTATGCAACCGGGAGTGGAGAAGGTAGGCGAAGCTAGAATCAACACCGGACCGGGCGGCGAGTGGGTGCAAGCACCACTGCTGGACGGCGTTGATGGCCCAGGAACCGCGCCGTTCCTGTCGGCGCCGGACGAAAGAGGTAACAGCTGGCAGTTTGCCGTAGCCTGGGCAACGCCGCACGACCTGTCGGCCGGCATTGTAGCTCGTGCCAAGGGCCTTAATGCAAATCTGGTGACCGAGTTGGGTGTTGTTGATAACACCGACATCTACCGGATCATGTACTACACCCTGTTTGGTAAATGGTTGGGTGAGGCGCGTTGAGTAGGTTTTTCACCTTTCTCTGCCACCCCGCTCTGCTGGGACTTTAGTTTAACAACACAAGAGACCTTACCACCGTCTCTTACCGCCGCTCACTGGTGGGGGCTCACCCTTGATCAAGTCAGGGGTTCAGAGCTGAGCCCCCACCACCTTACAGAGCAGATGTAACGAACCCTGCAAGGGAGGCCTGATGAGAAGCAAAGCAGCAGAAGATCAGCGAAGGTCGATCGGTCTATCGATTAAAACCGACCGAATTTGCGGTGACTTGGTAATGCTTGAGCATGATCTTAATTTGGCGGAGAAGATAGGATTTGTTGCAGTGGAACTTCCGATCCATGGAATAGATGTTCTCTGCGGCGGCCGACTGCGGCGACCGCGATTGCGGGAAGTTAAACACCTGCTGGATCAGTTTCCATTTCGGATCACTGTGCACGGGCCGGATATTCTTAATCTGCAAGACATGTCAAGATGGGAGATACAACAGGATCTTTTTCAGTCCTGTATCGATTTCTCCGTTGAGATCGGCGCAGAGTTGCTGGTCTACCACCAGGGGCACTCTGCAGATGGGAATACCTTGCTGGACAGGGAGGCTGAACGACTCATCAACTTTGGAACTATCGCTGCAGCAAGCAATCTGTCTATTGGGGTAGAGAATGTGAACCAACCGATATTCAACCTGATCGAATTAATCCAGGCAGTAGGGCTGAAAAACGTAGGGATAACTTACGATTTCGGCCACGATTACCTTGCCGCCAATTTCTTCGGATACGAATTTTTAACTGGTCTGTGCGCTGCTTGCCCTTATATTATCCATCTCCATATTCACGATAACCTGGGTTGGAGAGCCCCTCTCACCGCAACCCCTCTTGCCACCGAGGAGCCGCACATCTCCGGCCCGTTCGGAGAGGGAGATCTTCATCTCCCTCCCAGTTGGGGAACGATTCCTTATCGGCAAGCGTTCACTATCCTAAACAGCTATGAGGGGATATTGATGTTGGAGCTGCACAAGCGCTTCTTCAACGATCGTTACTCCCGGCACGAGGGTTATCGACAGATCGAGGAAGCGTTGGCGCAAGTGGAGGATTATTTGGCTGCTGCGGTCGTTCCTTCCGATATCCTCGTTACAGCAGGCGGCTCATAGTAATGCAAAAGCGAGACAAGGGCGGCACAGAGCCTTGGAATGGCAGCACAGAGCCTTGGAATCGCCCCTACAATGCTCGATCTGATGGCTGCAATCTCTGTTTTTCACTATATATTTTTGTGTTCCTTGACAAACTTATTTACAAAGTATATACTTCTGGTTGTCTTGTCTCTCCAAAGACGATGATCTAACACGGAGGTGGTCAAACGAAGAAAAAAAGAAGAGAGAAATCAGGTTACGTAAACTCAACTCAGACCCAATTTTAAAATTTTAAGGAGGTTTTGCACATGAAAAAAGTACTTACTTTAGTGTTAGTGACAACTATGCTTCTTAGCATGGTAGGGACAGGCCTTGCCGCAGCAAGGGAGGAAATCAT
>DOHL01000122.1 GCA_003535305.1 Candidatus Acetothermia bacterium | reverse complement strand
TCGTACCTCGCTCCTCGTACCTTTTTCACCCATAACCCCTTATTACCCATAACCTTTCACTTAGTTATATTGATCTCTGCTCCCAACTGTGCTACTATTACTCCTCAACCGAAATAGGGGTAACTTAGTAAAATGTATATTATTATTGTCGGCGCAGGAGCTATTGGAACAAGCTTTATTGATATCGCTGTACGGGAAAAGAACAATATAGTTGTTATTGAGATGGATTCCACGCGCGCCAAGGAAATTAGCAGTAAGTACGATATCACTGTTCTCAATGCCGATGCAACCTCATTGGAAACGATGCACGACGCAGAAGCCGAACGGGCGGATGCTCTGATTGCCACTACCAGTGATGACGCCACCAACTTGATGATCATATCGATTGGAGAGGATCTAAAAGTTCCTTCCCTTGTATCGATAGTCAATGACAAAGGGCATGTGGATTTCTTCCGCAAACTGGGCGCCCATGTCATGGAAAATCCGGAAGAGGTTATCGCCAATCACCTATACAATACGGTTAAACGCCCCCGGGTAAAGGATTTTACACCGCTGAACGGTGGCGCACAGGTCTTCCGTTCAACGATCACCGCAAAGAGTAAAATAACAGGCAAGAGCCTGCGCGAATGCGGCCGGCGAGGACTGATACCAGCTTCTATTTTGATCGTTTCCATCGCACGTGAAGATAAGACAATGATTCCCTCAGGAGACACCGTTGTCCAGCCTGGAGATTTGATCACTGTCTTCTCCAGCTCGCGTATCAACGATGAGTTGATCGAGAAATTGACCGGATGAGTATTATCCCTGTTTACGTCCGCAGCGACTTGCGAATAATCCTCCGTGATCTGGGCCGTCTTGTTCCAGTGGTGGGGATAATGGCTCTTGTTTCCATGGTCATCTCGCTGATCTTTGCTGAATATCATGCCCTTATTCCGTTAGCCATTACTGCTGGAGTATCATTCGCGTTGGGAGCAGCGTTGTACTTCCCCTGCCGTATTGCCGGTGATACAAAACTGAAGCACGGGATGATTATCGCAGCCTTCGGATGGCTCCTTGTTGCTACAATCGGATCGTTGCCATTCCTTCTGATTGCGATCTTACCGGCTCAAAATTGTGACACACTGCTCCATTTTCGCAACCCATTAACCGCATTTTTCGAAGCGATTTCTGGGTTTACCAGCACTGGTTTGACGATGGCTGTTCGTCCTGACTTGTTACCTCGAACATTGCAATGGTGGCGAAGTTTCAGCGAATGGGTCGGCGGAATGGGAGTAATCGTCCTTATGCTCACTCTCCTTGCCGGACCGCGCCCCGGGGCGGGAACGCACAGTCTTTACTACTCAGAAGCGCGCGGTGAAAAGATCCAACCGAGCATTATCTCTACGCTGCGCACTATGTGGTGGATTTACCTGCTATACACATTTATCAGTATCGTCATTTTGTGGGGAGCTGGGATGCCGCTCTGGGGGGTGTTCAACCATGCGATGACCGGAATCTCCACCGGCGGATTCACGATTACGGAGAACAGCATTGCTTATTACAACAATACTGCTATCGAGCTTGCTCTCATGCCGATCATGCTCTTTGGAGCGATCAGTTTTGCCGTGCATTACGTATTAATACGTGGGAAAGGGACGATATTGGGGCAAGATTTTCAGACTCGTTGGCTTCTCATCATTCTGGTAGTAGGAATTTTCTTACTCGCGCTGGAAATGAGCTTTGCCATGAGCCCGTTCTCTACACTGCGCCAATCAGCGTTTCAGTTTATCTCTGCGATTACTTCCACCGGCTTTCAAACAGCGGAGATCGGTCGCTGGAGCACCACGGCACAGCTTCTACTTGTGGGAGGAATGTTCATCGGCGGAGCAGCCGGATCTACTGCCGGCGGGATCAAGATCATCCGTATGCTGATTCTGTTAAAAGGGGTTCAGTGGCGATTTCGCAAGATCATTTCACCGCGGAAAGCGATCGTTCCATTTCGCATTGGGGCGACCACAATCGACGAAGTCGACGTAGGTCACCGCTTGGAAGATGCCTCTTTGATCATCTTCCTGTGGATGATCTTTCTTGTAGTGGGAGTTCTCGTTCTTTTGCAGACAGTGCCGCCGCATTTTACCCTCTCAGAGGTCATCTTTGAAGTGGTAAGCGCACAGGGGAACGTCGGCTTAACAGCGGGGATCACCCATCCTGAAATGGCTCCTTTATCCAAGTTAATGCTCTCTTTCAATATGTGGATCGGCCGCTTGGAGATCATTCCGGTACTGATGCTTATCAGAACACTCTTTTTACGTCGCATCGATTAATAGTATTATTTGGCTGTTAAAGGGTAAAGGCTTCTACGTTAAGAACGAAACACAGGTGAGTGACAAGCGGGAAAGAGTTAAAAGGGAAAATTACGTTGTCTGCTGTATGTTTTCCGTAGAGACATCTTAGGAGGATTCCAATAGACAAGATAGACCAACGATTGAGCGACAAATTGGAACAGGTAGCTGTAGAGTATAAGGAACTGGAAAGAAAGATCAGTGATCCGCAGGTGATAAACTCTGCGTCTTATCGTGACCTCTGCCAACGGCACACCAAACTGCAGAAGATATGTCAAGCTGCTGCAGAACTGAATAATCTCAAACAGTTGATCGTTGAAGAAGAGGAACTTCTTCGGGAAGAAGATGACGCGGAGATGCGCAATCAAATCACAACGGATCTACAGCAGGTGCAGGAGCATCTTGCACGTCTCATCCCACATATCAGAACGCTCCTTCACCCAGAGAACAAAGAAGATGCAAAGAACGCAATCATGGAGATACGGGCGGGAACAGGCGGAGACGAATCAGCCCTCTTTGCCGCCGATCTCTTCCGGATGTACAGCCGCTACGCTGAGGGCAGAAAGTGGAAGATAACTCTCCTGGACAGCCATCCGACTCCGATCGATGGGTTCAAAACGATTATTTTTGCCGTCGAAGGGAGAGGAGCTTACGGCCGTCTTCGCTATGAAAGCGGCGTCCACCGTGTTCAGCGGGTCCCAAAGACTGAATCTTCAGGACGTATTCACACATCGACAGCAACGGTGGCCGTCTTTCCGGAAGCCAAAGAAGTGGAGATCAAAATAGATCCCAACGAAATAAAGATAGAGACCTTTCGCGCTGCTGGTCCTGGAGGGCAGAGCGTTAACACCACTGATTCCGCTGTCCGGATAAGTCATATTCCTACTGGAATTAGTGCAAGCTGTCAGGACGAGAAATCACAGTTACGTAATAAATTACAAGCGATGCGCATTCTCCGCTCGCGACTCAAAGATTTTTATGAGAGACAGAAAGAAGAAGATATCTCTGTGCAGCGGCAAAAGCAGATCGGCTCTGGTGAGCGGAGCGAAAAGATTCGCACATATAACTTTCCGCAAAATCGAGCTACTGACCATAGAATCAGACTGACCCTCCACCAGCTGGAAACGATATTGGCCGGCGATATCGATCCATTGATCGACAGACTCATCGAAGCAGCAGATAAAGCGAGTTGGGCAACTACGCAGAAATAGCTAAGAGCAAAAGTAAAATCTGATTCTGTCAAGCGTAAATTTTAACCCAAAATATGCGTTAATAAAACCACAGACCTGTCTGCAGCAGGCAGGGGTTCAAAGTTCCGGGGTTCACAGTTCACGGTTAGAAAACGATGAATACACACAGCACTTCGTGAAGACTGAAGGCTGAAGACTCTACCCTTTGTGTTCTGCACTTTGAAATCCCTGTATCTCAACTATGAACCTTGAACCCCTGGGCCTACGGCCGGGGGCAGGCCCCATGA
>DOHL01000143.1 GCA_003535305.1 Candidatus Acetothermia bacterium | reverse complement strand
CCCATGTTCCGACGTTGTTTTTCGTCATCGGTGCATCCGATGGCGGCGCGGGTGACGATTCTCGTAGGGGCGAACGGCCGTTCGCCCCTACTATGCCCTATCCATTAGTGCGTAACCACAGACCGTCTCTCTTTGTGTGCCTGCGCCTGATGGAGAAATGCCTCCAATCTTGTACGGAGATTGGTCTGTTCCTGGCCGTCGAACGTGAGATTTAACCATGGTAGGTGATAATCGCGTTTTACCAAAGTAGAGACGGCGCTGACCATTGCGCCGGGCATACAAGAGAAGGGCATTACATTCAAAATACCATCGAAACCTTTGATGGTATAATCGATCGCTTTACCCACTGTCAGCACTGGTTCTCCCCGATAGGCGTCAGAGATATAGGGATCGCTGTGGGCAATGACTTGCGTAGTCAAAGGTTCTTCCAGATCATTCACCGACAACTGTTCTTTGAAGAGACGTGCGATTGCATGCTCGTCGTGAGAGAGAAACTTCTTTTCAATCTGCGCTTTGAGATGGGCTTTGATCTCCCGCTTTTCCCATGTATCCTTAACCTTTTTGTAGTTAGTGTAAGCAATCCATTCGCTCATCGGTGCAACGCGCGCTTCCCCGCCCAGTTCCTCGACCAGCCGTGCAAGGTTACTGTTACTGAATTCATTGACGCGCAAGTATATCTCGCCTACTATCCCGATCAACGGCCTATCTTCCTCTATCTGCTCTATTTCTTTGAACGGGGCAATGATTTTAGGCAACGAAGAAACCAGGCCGGCGCGGCCGTTATTTATCAGCGCTTCTTGGATCTCTTTGAGTGCTCGTCGATATACTGCATCGGTGCTGCCTGCCTCCACTTCATAGGGTCTGGTCTTCCACAATAATTTCTGCAGCATATCTATCGCGACTATTCCATCCCAGATTGCCCGCCTGAATGACGCTCCTAAATCTTTCATTGCGTAGCCGCTGTACGACTCAGGCGTGACAAGATCAACCTTAACACCCAGTTTGCGCATGATTAACTTTTGCGCGGCAAAATAATGGCAAAAACGACATGGTCCGCTGCTCGTCGCCATAAATAGATATGATTTTTTCGGATCGAAATCCGGTTTTGTAACGAGTTTGATAAAATCACCCGCGGTGATGATGAACGGTAGACACTCTCCACCAGTAGCATATTTACGTCCCAAGGTGATGCTCTCTTCATCAGGTGGCGGAAGAGTCTCTGCGTCGATGCCAAAATGGATCAGTGCCCCTTCAATTGCATGATGATGGTCAAGCATATTGGGCAGATAGAGCTTCTTGCTGGAATCGAATTCTGTTTTCGAATGGTCGGGCACGGGAGAGGATCGTCGCTGTCGGTTGAAGCGCTGTTTGGATAACGTCAATGAGTCAAGGAACGCTTCGCAGCGAGTAACGACTCCTGCATCAGCGCTGTGTTCATCGAGCTCGATGTTAAGGAACGGTTTGCCGGTTAAGATCTCTTTGACATAATGAAGGATAAACGAGTCTGGCCCGCAATTGAAATGTGAGAGATATAAGCCGTACAGATTGTCCATTTGCTGGGTGAGTTTAGCAGCGGCAATGATTCGCTTGCCGCTGTGCCATTGCATATACGGGTAATCCCTATCGACCTCTACTGTCTCCCAAGGAAGTATGTCGATAGGGATGGGAAGAGCCCCAAGCTTGCGTAGTTTCTGTGAAATTTCCAAACTGATCCCATGATCACAACTATTATAAGGACGGCCCAAAATAACTATACCCAAATTTCCGGCTTCTACGTGGTCAAGCGTCTTATGCCCAAGCCGTTGGAGAGCAGTATATGCGTCTTGCTGTGCGCTAAATCCCGTGTTAATCGCTTTCCTGACTGTTGCTCGATCATTGACGAGGCTACGCCCCAACTCTGTTAATTCCTTTCGCACTTTCGGTTCACAATAGAAATGGAACGGCGTTGCTATCAGGTTGACGCCATGCGCAGTGAAATCAAACTGGCTTTTTAGAATACAGGGCTGGGTTTGGATAAGCGGACAGGTGTAGTTCGTTCGCGTCTGTGTGTTGGCGTGATCGCTGTCGATCAGGGCAGGGAGGAAGATATGATCAATCTCCTCTTCGAGCAGCACCTCTACATGGCCATGAGTTATCTTCGCGGGAAGGCATATGTTTGGCTCTGCTGCCTGGACCGAATTATTGATAATCTTTTGCCCTGTCATCGGCGAAAGGATGACCTCATAGCCGAGCGCACGGAAATAGGCAGCGAAAAAGGGTAATTTATCCCACATCGCAAGGGTGCGCGGAATGCCGATGCGACCGCGGACCTGTCCGCTGTAGGGAAGTAAAGATATCTTCTTTTCGATTTCCAATCCTGCATTCTCTGGATCGAAAATAATCCGATTTCGTGCGGCGAAGAGATCAGGATGTTTATTATCCGCCTTTCCAGCAAGACTGTCGAATCGATCGCAGCGTGCTCCATAGTAGAGCGGCTCGTCGTCCTGCAGAGTAACTTTGGTGATTTCACAGACATTGGAGCATAAATTGCAGCCAAAGTGCGCTGTTTTATATTGGAGTTCTGCTAATTCAAAGCCACGGAATTTTGTCGTTGCAGTCATTTCATCTCCTCTTTCGCTATCAACGCGATGCCGTAAGCTCCAGTGACTTCATGGTGATCTGGAACTATTATCTCCCGACCGAGTAGATTCCGGAATGCGGCGACAACAGCGTTGTTTCCGGCTACTCCGCCTTGAAAAAATACATGTTCGCCAATTGATCTGTCTCCCACAACGCGATTTAAATAATTGTACGCGACTGAGTATGCCAATCCGGCAATGAGATCGTTTTTCGATGATCCTTGCTGTTGGTGATGGATCAAGTCTGATTCGATAAAGACGGTACAGCGTTCTCCCAATGGATTCGGTTTATCACTGTCAAGCGCTAAGGCGCTGAAGTCATCGATTGCGATTCCCAGCCGCGCTGCCTGTTCTTCCAAGAACGATCCTGTTCCTGCGGCGCAGACTTTATTCAACATAAAATCAACGACGACTCCATTTTCCAGGCGGATATACTTTGAGTCTTGCCCGCCGATTTCAATGATCGTATCTACTTTCGGGTCGATAACCACAGCAGCGTGAACCTGTGCGGTGATTTCGTTTTTTATAAGATCGGCGCCGACGAATTTGCCGATCAATTCACGTCCTGAGCCGGTCACGCCTACCCCGCGGACATTGCGCAGCATCGTTGCTGACATCTCTTTTAATTTGTATAAACATTTTTGTACAGCTCGCAATGGATCGCCGGCAGTACGTAAATAGACACGATCGATAAGTCGTCCTTGTTCATCGATTGCCACTGCTTTAGTGCTGATCGAGCCGACATCGATACCTAAATATGAATTCAGTTGACCGTTGGCGGTCGTGCGTGCAATACGATAGTTCTTGCCCGTTCTTACGGGAGCGGACAACTTTGCATGCGGGGTATGAAGATGGTTCGTCTGCCCGGCGATTGCATCAGCAAGACGCTGTATGCAATTGCCAGCAGCATCCTGTGATTTATCGTCTTCTCTGTGTCCCCGGCGACTGTCACGCGCTCGCCGTTCTTTGTCGATTATGACCGCACCGAGCGCCGCCATTAACACATTATGCTCAGGGATGATTAATTCTCCTTCCTTGAGATCAAGAATTTTCTCAAATGCCTTGATCATCCCCTGATTGAGTGAGACCCCGCCCTGAAAGAGAATCGGCTTGACGAATCGTTTCCCCCGTCCGATATCACTGCGGAAATTACGCGCCAAGGCGAAACACAAGCCAGCCAAGATCTCATTCAGCGGCGTTCCCACCTGCTGGAGATGAATGATATCAGACTTTGCAAAGACAGCGCACCGCCCGGCGATATGCGGTGGTTTCTCTGCCTGTGTAGCACGATGAGAGAACTCCTCAATGGTAAGCCCGAGCCGCTGGGCTTGTTGTTCCAAGAAGGAGCCGGTGCCGGCAGCGCATTGCGTATTGAGTGAGAAATCTTGGAGGATCAGTTGGTCTCTCTCCTCTCCGAGTAACAGAAGCTTAGAATCTTGTCCGCCGATTTCGATCACCGTACGCACCTGGGGATAATACCGTTGCACCGCTTTTGTTTGTGCAATTAACTCATTGATATGATCGATCTCCAAGATCTTCGCCAACTTTCTTCCTCCTGATCCAGAGGCGACAAAACCAGTGATATCTGCAGGCGAAATCTTGGTGAATAATTCTTCTAAGGCCTCTTTTGTAACGGGTAACGGCGCGCCGTATGAAGGACGATAAATCTTTTCTCGTACCTGATCGGCATCATCCAGCGCGACTACTTTAACTGTAAGTGATCCGATATCAATTCCAACATGATATTTTGACATTAAAGTTCTCCTCGCTGCAGATAGCTCCTACAGGTTGACTTTCAGATAAACAT
>DOHL01000157.1:1155-9540 GCA_003535305.1 Candidatus Acetothermia bacterium | reverse complement strand
GAAATAACAAAGTAGTATTAGAGCACGGCATTGCATAGAACAAGTTTTAACCGCACCTTGTAAAAATTTGCTTAAAAACCGACCTTTTTGTATAATAATTTATGTAATCATAAATACCTTATGGAATGAATGGAAACACAATCTCAAGCAACAAGAATTGAACGCGATCCCAATGCATAATCTTGAACGTGATCTCAAGATTCGCGGCTTTACTCATAGGACTGTCAAAATCTATCTATACTATAACAGAAAATTCTTAAATTATGCAAGAAAAAGTTCAAAAGAAATTACTAATTAGGTGACGGGTAATGGGTTAAGAAATACAAGGGAAAGAAGGTGATGGGTAATGGGTGATGGGTCTTGGGCTTCAAGCTCTGGACTTGCTCCGACTATTCACGATTCACGATTTACTATTCACGATTTACGATAATGCAACCAATATTGACCAGCAGAGCACAACGTGAGCTCGATGAACGAGCCGTTACAGCAGGGATAACATCGCTCGCGCTGATGGAAAGCGCTGGTCGCAGTGCAGCGGAGATCATCCTCGCTCGTGTGCCTGATATAGAAGAGAGCAAGCATGTGGTGATCATCTGTGGACGCGGCGGCAACGGAGGAGACGGTCTTGTTGTCGGTCGTTATTTGCAGGATAGATCTTCTCATATCTCAGTCTTTCTCTTTGCGCAACGCGGGCAATTACGCTCTGATACAGCGACGAACGCTGCGGCTTTAGAGAAGAGAGGACCAGCATCCCTTATCTACTTGACCGATGATCTTGCTCCGTTGCAGAAGGCGTTGACTGAAGCTGATGTGGTAATCGATGCTCTCTTCGGTGTCGGTCTCGATCGTCCTCTCGAAGGGCGGTACAGCAGGGCAATAGCGATGATCAACGACTGTCGGGCACAGCGCGTTGCGCTCGATATCCCTTCCGGCTTAGCAGCTGACAACGGCCGAGTCTTCGGCTGCGCAGTGGAGGCTGAGTTGACGATCGCCATGGAATTCTTAAAACCGGCTCATCTTCTCTTTCCGGCTCGCCATTATGTCGGCAAAGTGGATATCGCAGCGGTCGATTACCCAGAGCGAGCACGGGCAGAGATCGAACCTTCTGCATTTCTTGTAGAACAAAGTGATATCCAGTCTCTCTTTCCGGCGCGGCGCCAGGACGGCCATAAGGGTGATTTCGGCCGCGTACTGGTGGTCGCAGGATCAAGAGGGATGACAGGCGCAGCGATCCTCACTGCGCAAGCTGCTCTACGCTCCGGCGCCGGACTCGTCTATCTGGCTGCACCACAGTCTTTAAATTCGATTCTGGAAGCGACGCTTATCGAAACGATCACTATTCCACTCCCTGATCACCAGGGTCGGCTTTCCAATACGGCAAAAGAGCCTCTGCTGGCTAATCTTGAAGGGAAGGATGTGCTGGCGATCGGCCCTGGCCTCTCTCGCTCTTCGCAAGTCGGTGATCTCGTTCGCATGGTACTGACAGAGGCCAGGGTGCCGGTCGTCCTCGATGCTGATGGAATCTCCGCTTTTACCGATCATCTCCATCTGTTAGAGGAAGTGGAGACGGAATTGATCCTCACTCCTCATCCAGGTGAGCTTGCCAGGCTGATCAATATTCCTTCAGAAGAGATCAGCGCTGATCGCTTTACTGTCGCTCGCACGTTCGCGCAGCAATACCGCCTCCATCTCGTCCTCAAGGGAAAGCCAACGGTGATCGCTTCGCCGCGCGGAGAGGTCTTTGTCAATCCAACGGGAAATACAGGCCTGGCCGGTGGAGGAAGCGGTGATGTGCTCACTGGAATCATCGCCGGATTGATCGGACAAGGAGCGAGCGGTCTTAATGCCGCGCTGCTTGGCGTCTATCTCCATGGATTTACCGCCGACATGCTGGCAACTGATCAAGCGGAACGGGCGATTCTCCCGACCGATCTGCTCGCTGTTTTACCGCAAGCAATATTCAAGCTGGAAGGAAGGTAAAAGTAGATGGATCTTATCGACACCCATGCCCATCTCGATATGGCTGCCTACAACAGAGACCGAGCTGCAGTTATCACTCGCGCCTTTACAGAGCGAATAACAATTATAACTGTGGGGATTGATATTGATTCCAGCAGAGCAACGATCGCGCTGGCAAAAAAATATCGTCATCTATATGCGACAGTAGGGATTCATCCCCACTATGCCGCTGCTGCCGATGGCGATGCATTAGTACAGTTGGAAAAGTTGACGCACGCAAAAGAGGTGGTTGCCCTCGGCGAGATCGGACTCGACTACTATCGCGATCTCTCACCGCGTAATCTCCAGCGTGATCTCTTCTGTAAGCAGATAAAGATTGCGCGAAAAGAGAATCTGCCTCTCATCATCCACAACCGGAATTCTGATCACGATCTATTGGCGATTCTGCGCGATATCGGCGGTCCTTTCCGCGGCGTTGCCCATAGTTTTTCCGGCACGATCGATTTTGCGCGACATCTCTTTGATCTGGGATTCTATATTGGAATCAGCGGACCGGTAACTTTTCCCAAAAATAAAGCGCTGCGTGCCGTTGTCTCGGAGAGCCCGTTAGAGAGATTGATAGTGGAAACAGATGCTCCATACCTTACGCCGGTTCCATTCCGCAGCCAAAGAAATGAACCATCTTACGTCCGTTATGTTGCGAAAGAGATCGCACGGGTAAGAGGAGAGTCTGTGGAAGAAATCGCAAAACAGACGACTGCCAATGCAAGAACGCTGTTCAATGTATCGCAATTGGCGGAGAAAGATGACAAACGCTGATCTGCTTCTGGGATGTCATCTATCGATCGGTAAAGGGTTTGCCGGTGCAATCGACGCTGCAGAGGCTCTGGGAATAAACGCATTACAGATCTTCTCGCACAATGCCCGTTCGTGGAAAATACGCTCGATCCCCGCTGAAACAGCAGCATTGTTTCAACGGCGGCGGGAGGCTTCCACTATCCGTTATATAGTGATTCATACCATGTATCTGATCAATCTGGCCAGTCCGGAAGAAGCGATCTACCGGCGTTCGATTGATTCTCTCCGTGCCGAGACCGTTGCGGCAGGGATTCTGGGAATCGACTATATCAACACCCATATCGGCTCTCACAAGGGAAGCAGTATCAAAACCGGCATCGCCCGCGCTGTCGCCGCCCTCGACGAAGTGATCGCTTCGCCGGAGTTCCATAACTATAACAATGTGCGTATCCTGCTCGAAAATACAGCTGGAACAGGGACAACTATCGGTACGACCTTCTCTGAATTAGGGCGTATCATTAACTCGCTCGACGATAGTTCGCGGGTCGGCATCTGTTTCGACAGTTGCCATGGTTTTGCTGCCGGGTATGAATTACGTACAGCAACAGGATTAAATCAGACCCTGGAAGAATTGGACGAGCTGGTCGGTATTGAGCGCTTGCAACTGATCCACCTGAATGACTCCCGATATCCGTTAGCAGCGAGACGCGATCGTCATCAACATATCGGCCAGGGAGAGATCGGAGAGCAAGGGTTCCGTCTTCTTGTAAATGACCATCGCTTGCGCCATTTACCGTTCATATTAGAAACACCGAAAGAGATCGATGGAAAGCCGCATGCTGATCAGATAAACTTACAGACCATTCGCCGATTGAGAACGAATAGATAACGCGTTGTAAAGAAAGGAGCAAAGATGAAACTATTTATCGATACAGCGGATATTACGGAAATAAGAAGATAAGAGAGATGGCCGACAGACAAAAAACTACACTAAATTCAGCCGGTGGGTGTCTCAAAGTCATTGACAAATTCCAGATAAGGAAAAAATCTATTGGAGATTATTGGATTCATTTGGCTTCATGACATTATCGAAAAATTAGAACAAAAGCACCATGTTCAATAATATGAAGTAAGGGAGGTTTTTACTAACCGTCCTCAGCTCCATTTTGTTGAAAAGGGGCATCGACTTGGTGAAAATGTCTATGCAGCGTTTGGACAAACTACTGCAGGGCGTTATTTGATTGTTTTCTTTATATACAAAAAGGATAAACGGGCATTCATTCTGTCGGCCCGAAATATGCCACATGCTGAAAGGAGGAGGTATGAACAAGCATAAAAGTTCCATTTCAAAAGCAAAATCCTACAAAGAAATTGGTGAATTTTGGGATACGCACGATCTTACTGAATATTGGGATCAAACCAAGCCTATTAAATTTGAAATAGATATCCAATCTGAAGTGACCTATTATGCGTTGGATAATGAATGATCGGCAAGGATTCAAACTATTTCTAAACAACGAGGTATATCTGCTGATACTTTACTAAACTTGTGGGTGCAAGAGAAATTACAAGAGCATAAGGTTTAGATTCTTAGGATAATCAAAGTCTTTTACAAGAATAGAAGAAGGGCAACGGCCTATACAGCAGGTTTACGACGCTAACGCTCAATTTTTGGCTGGGGGGTAAGTGGATTATTGAAGGCAGGTTAGGTCTTTGAACATCTGCCTCCGATGCGAAAGTTTATAGAAACTAACCCAGCCAAAAACTTCGTAAACCTGCGAATCGTTAAGCGCAAGACTACATCAGAGGTGATTCATGAAACGCGTTTTTCTCTATGGTGATGTACCAGACAACTTCGAATCCACTTCGATACCATTTGTTAAAGCCGCAGGGGGACCTTCAGCAAAGATCGCTTTGCTTCTGATGGGAGGCTCCGAATAGAAGAAATACGTTTCCAGATACCGTGACCCTTGGATACGCCTGGGGCCGCAGAGGTGGTTCCTATTGTCCCTATTGAAGATTCCACAGAACTGAGTGCAGAGGCAATTTCCTGCTTGCGCTATTGTTCAGGAGCTTTTATCGGTGGTGGCGATACTCGCAAGTATCACAAGATCTATGCATGCACGGAGGTGAGAGCAATTATCCGAGAGCTCTATCAATCCGGTATCCCGTTCGGAGGCGTGTCGGCAGGTGTTTTAATCTCGACCAAAGCATGCACGATTTGGGGGGCAAAGTTACCACCCCAACAAATGAGTATTTCATTAGGGCTAAATCGTATTTCGATCCGGCAGAAGATGGTGATGTGCAGTTGACTGTGGGTGAAGGTCTGGGTTTGCTATAAGATTGTGTCATCGAAGTCCATTTCAGTGAGATTGGTGGGTTCCCAAGGCTGGTGTCAGCAATGGAACTGACGAAATCAACCTACGGCTTTGGTATTGATGAACCGACATGTCTGGAAATTCGAGAGAGGGAATTTGTAAGGGTATACGGCAGAGGGAGAGCTTATGCCCTGAAGAGGACAGGGTCTCTCAGGTTTGAGGTGCAGATTTTAGAGCCCGGTGATGAATTCGAAATGCGAAAGGCGTAGTCCTGCGCCTAACACCCGATTGGCGGCTCACTTCGTTCGCCTAAACCGCCTGCGGCCGGGGCAGGCCCGACAACCTGATTAGTTACAAAGAGGTTAAAAATGAGGTACGCAGAGACAGAGTTTAATTTAGAAATTGATCTTACCCGAGGAAATGTCGAGCGGGTAGCAACTGACTCAGGAGACACCGAAAGAGATCGATGGAAAGCCGCATGCTGATCAGATAAACTTACAGACCATTCGCCAATTGAGAACGAATATAGATAACGCGTTGTAAAGAAAGGAGCAAAGATGAAACTATTTATCGATACAGCGGATATTACGGAGATAAAAGAGATGGCCGCAGCCGGGGTCATCGATGGCGTGACAACTAACCCCTCTCTCGTAGCCAAAGAAGGGCGCCGGCTTCACGACCTCATAGCAGAGATCTGTGCTGTGGTCGATGGCCCGGTGAGCGCCGAGGTAATGGCGCTCAATACTGCGGATATGGTTACAGAGGCGCGTAAATTAGCGGAGATTTATGCCAATGTAGTGATCAAGATCCCGATGACGATGGACGGATTGCGTGCAGTGCGCATTCTTGCGTCTGAGGAGATCGCTACCAATGTTACGTTGATCTTTTCGCCCAATCAAGCTCTGTTGGCAGCCAAGGCAGGCGCAACGTTCGCCTCTCTGTTCGTTGGGCGGATCGACGACTGCGGCGGTGACGGAATGGATCTCGTCGAACAGGTCATGGATATATACGACAACTACGCATTTGATACCGAGGTTATCGTTGCCAGTGTGCGTCATCCTCTCCATGTGGTTCAAGCATCCCTTATCGGTGCTGATATCGCTACCGTCCCCTTCTCTATCTTAAAAAAGATGCCTGATCATCCTCTGACCGATATCGGGATCACGCGCTTCCTAAATGATTGGGAAGGAGGAACAAGGGATGGCTGAAGTCCGCAGCGCAATGACACGTGAAGCTTATGGCCGCGCCCTTGTGGAAGTAGGAAAAGAGGACGACCGGATCGTCGTTCTTACCGCTGATCTGGCTGGATCAACGCATACAAAGTACTTTGCCGATGCATTTCCCAATCGGTTCTTCAATATGGGAGTAGCAGAGCCGAATATGATGGGAGTGGCAGCCGGATTAGCTATGTCGGGAAAACGACCGTTTGCGTCAACCTTTGCTGTCTTTGCCGCTGGAAAACCATGGGAACAGATTCGACAGGTCATCGCCTATCCGCGTGTGCCGGTGCGGATCGTTGCCACCCACGCCGGCTTGACAGTGGGTGAAGATGGGGCGAGCCACCAGATGCTGGAAGATGTCGGTATTATGCGTATCTTGCCCAATATGAACGTGATTGTGCCGGCCGATGCCAATGAAACAACGGCCGTTATCAAATTTATCGCCCGATTCGATGAGGGACCGGTATACGTAAGATTATCACGCGCCGCTTCACCAGTGGTCTTTGACGAGCCCCCTCCATTTGAGTTTCCTGCTGCCAAGGTTCTCTCACCCGGAAATGATATATCGATCTTTGGTTGTGGAATTATGGTCTCTGCTGCGCTGGAGGCATGCCGCCATCTTGCAGAGGAGAAGATCTCCGCCGAAGTAATCAACGTATCCTCGATCAAACCACTTGACTCTGAAACGATCATTACCTCAGCCGCTAAGACCAAAGCAGTGTTGACCGTTGAAGAGCATCAGATAAGCGGTGGATTGGGAAGCGCAATCTGTGAACTTTTAGCAGAAGAGCTACCCACCCGCGTAATGCGCATTGGCGTACGAGATCGATTCGGCCAATCAGGAAAAGCTGAGCAGTTATTAGCTCACTATGGGCTGTCCGCACAGCGGATCACAACAGCTGCCAAAGGTATGTTGGTAAATATTACGCAACAGGCTTACCCCAGAAGACTACGAAAGAAGGTGGCAAATGGATGATATAACGACATTGAAGAAGAAGGCTGATGAAATGCGGTGTAATGTATTACGTATGCTCCATCATGCTAAATCCGGCCATGCCGGCGGAGCACTGGGAATGGCTGATATCTTGACCGTCCTTTATTATCGCTATCTCCGCCATGATCCTACCCATCCGGATTGGGAAGAGCGGGATCGGTTTCTCCTCTCTAATGGGCATACTTCTCCGATGTTGTACGCTATTCTGGCTGACCAGAGATATTTTCCTGACGAGGAAATATGGAAGCTGCGGCGATTGGGAGGAATGCTTCAGGGGCACCCCTCCACTGTGTGGGAGCTTCCGGGAATCGAGGTATCGAGCGGTTCGTTGGGCAACGGTCTGTCAGTTGCAGTGGGGATGGCGCTGGCAGCTAAGCTCGATCAGAAGGGATATCGAGTCTTTTGCCAGATATCGGATGCAGAATGCCAGGCTGGACAACCATGGGAGGCAGCGACTGCGGCAGTCCATTATCGACTCGATAATCTGTGTGTCTTCCTTGACTGGAACCATTGTCAGATCGACGGTCACACAGAAGACGTGATGGACGTGGGTGATCTGGCCGCCAAATGGGCCGCATTCGGTTGGCAAGTGCACGAGATCGACGGCCATAACTACGATGAGATAATCACTGCTTTTGATTCTTTTGAACGGGCGGGCGGTTCGGATAAACCGACGCTCTTCGCCGCGCACACCATCCTCGGGAAAGGCGTCTCATTCATGGAAGACGATCACAATTGGCATCACGGCGCACCTAATGATGCACAACTGAAGGAAGCTCTCGCTGCCCTGCATGCCGATAGATAGCCGGTTGCCGGTGAGGGGATTATTCGTAGTTGCTCAATGCAAAGCGTAAAGGTTAGACGCTTCTCTTGGCAAAAGCATTGAATGGAGCGCTGGCAGGAAAGCAAATCCCACACCAAGACACAGAGAACGACTGCAAGGTTAACGTCTTTCCGGCGGATTCCGGCAAGCCGCTGCTCTTAACCCAAAACATGCGTTAATAAAACCACAGAGGTAAGCATTCAGTAGACCCATATTGGCTGAAATGTGGCAGGCCCTGCATAGAACCACGAATTGACACTGATAGACACAGAT
>DOHL01000157.1:0-763 GCA_003535305.1 Candidatus Acetothermia bacterium | reverse complement strand
CAAGGTCAAGAGCCGTAGGGGCACGGCCCCTGTGAAGTAGGACTGCACGGGGCAGGCCCTATGAAGTAGGCATGTCCCCCTGCCTGCGCAGGGACAGGCCTGCGAAGGCAGGGAACTGCACGGGGCAGGCTTCGCTTCGCCTGCCTGCCACCCAAGCCGAAAAACTGAATTTTCCTTTCTCTCGCCAAGACGCCAAGAAGAATTAATCCTTATAAGAGTCACGCGGGGTCTTCATTTTTGGTGTTTGATTTTATAGTCCATAGTCCGGAGTTCAGAACTTGTGTAATCCGTACTTGATAGCTTGGTTGCAAATATTAATAGCTTTTTCAAATTTACCATCTTCTGTTAGTACTGTTGCATAGTGTTGGAAGGTTGTTATGCGTGGTAAATTTCCACCAATATCTTCTTTCAGGGCGGGTGCGATACCGCTGAATTCATTTAGGTGTTTTTCAGAGTACTCAACACATAATTTCCGGTATTTTTCGTCTTTTCTTAATTTGTAAGTTGCCGTAACAATCGACTGCAACAAGAAGTGTCAATTGGGTTCGTTTTTGTGTCAACCGCTTTTAACACTTTTAACATTTCATTAAGATCTCCTGAAGTCCAAGCATTGAAGGCATTATCTACCGGCACAGATTTACCTTGCCTTAGAGTATAAGCAGTTCCTTTTGATGCTTCTTTGTTGTTATTTTTCTGAAATAGCGATTTAAACCAACCCATTGATTTTTCTCCTGGTGCCTAACGATAGAGCTCACCTGCAGCG
>DOHL01000030.1 GCA_003535305.1 Candidatus Acetothermia bacterium | reverse complement strand
TGGCAGTGATCATCAGCGCTGGCCGAATAACTTCTTTGCTGCCCGTGGGTTATTCTCCATGGTGATAGCCTACGACGCGGCTGGTCGACCCTCTTTGAGGTGAACCACCGACTGGAGAGCCGGATACGGGAGAACCGCATGTCCGGTTCGGAGGGGGGAGGGACCGGGAACTTAACCGGCCCTTCCTACCCTATCCATATCCGTAAATATCAATATGTCGTGGGCATGGTTCGGCATGACCACGAACGTATCCAATTCCACGTCCGCATAATGGTTCGGCAAATTGCCCCTACCACTCAATGGTGGTAAAACTCGGGCCGGCGGTCGGCAAGGAGGTCATTCTCCGGAGTCAAAGTCTTATCCTGCGCCAGAACTGGGTCAATCTCTACGACTTGAGACTCTTCGATGTCGTTCGCTGAACATGCGAGGACTTCGCCCCGCGGGGAAACGATCTGGCTTTCGCCGGTAAAGCAAAGGGTCTTCTCAGTGCGTGCTTCTGTCCCGATTCGATTGGCGGTGATTGTGAAGACTCCGTTCTCCATTGCTCTTACTCTCATTGTCAATCGGGCATAGCCGGGTATTACAAGGTTGGCGGGATGTGCGATGATCTCTGCTCCGTGAATCGCTAAGGTTCGCGCCGCTTCAGGAAAGAGGTGGTCAAAGCAGATCATAATTCCTACTTTAACGACACTCTTTTCCGCGGAATCGGTTATCGGAATAGAGACTACCGGGAAGGGTGTATTTCCGGGAATAAACCATTGTTTCTCTTTCGCGAAAAGATGAATCTTGCGGTAACAGGCGCGCAGTCCAGCCGGTCCGACGAGCACTGCGGCATTGTATACGCAACCACCTTTTTTCTCAGCAATGCCGGCGATAATATGGCAGTTCTGCTTCTGGGCAACTGTGATCAATCGCTGTGTTGTGGGGCCGTCAGGTACGGATTCGGCTAACTCTTCCACTTCTGTATGGGAAATAAATTGATAGCCAGACGCAAATAGCTCGGGTAGAACCCATAGATCCGCCTCCTTTTCACTCATCAATGTCTCTGCCCGTCGGAGGTTGCTTTCCACCTCGCCGAAGCGCGGCTCTGTCTGTACGTATCCCACCCGCATCGCGCTCTATCCTATAGCAGGACCAAGCTCAGCTGCCAAGCAAGGTTGGATGCTAAATCGCGCCGCTGTCTTCGCCTGTAATTCATCGATGGTAACGCCGGGGCGCAACTCTTTAAGCAGAAGACCGTTAGGAGTGACTTCAAGCACCCCTAAATCAGAGACGATCAGGTCGACTACTCGTTCACCGGTAAGCGGCAAGGCGCATCTCTCTACTATCTTCGGCCGGCCGGACTTGGTCGTATGTTCTGTTGCCACAATTACGCGCTTTGCTCCGGTAACGAGGTCCATTGCTCCGCCCATCCCCGGACCGCTCCTTCCCGGGACGGTCCAATTGGCTAAATTCCCTTGCGCATCAACTTCCAGAACGCCGAGGACAGCGATATCAAGATGGCCGCCGCGGATGATTCCAAACGAGAGAGTGCTGTCGAAGAACGCCCCTCCGGGCAGAATGGTAACAAATTGACCGCCGGCGTTGATGATATCAGGATCTTCCTCTCCTTCCCGCGGCGGCGGCCCGATACCGACGAACCCGTTCTCTGAATGGAAAATAACTGTTATCTCCGCTGGGATGAAGTTTGCCACCAGCGTCGGTATTCCTATTCCCAGGTTCACAACATCACCGTTGCTCAGCTCCTGCGCCACACGGCGGGCAATGTACTCTCGTCTGGCTCTCTTATCCATCATCTCCTCCTTTTCGCCTGGACAACAAGATCGACGAAGATCGCGGGAGTCACCACCTGATCAGGATCAATTTCACCCACAGGGACTAATTCCTCTACTTCTGCAATCACCAGATCAGCAGCAGTGGCCATCAACGGATTGAAGTTCCGCGCCGCTCCGTGATAGACGAGATTTCCCGTATGATCACTTCGGGCCGCTTTGATCAGTGCGACATCAGCTTTCAGTGGCTTTTCGAGCAGGAAGCTATTCCCATCAACTTCAATCGTTCTCTTTCCTTCCTCGATAGCGGTTCCCAGGCCGGTAGAGATGAGAACCCCTCCTAAACCCATCCCGGCAGCTCTTATCCGTTCAGTGAGTGTCCCCTGCGGGATGAACTCAACCTCGATTTCACCGGCTGCGGCGCGCTCTTCTATCTCAGGGTTTGTGCCGCTGTGAGACAATATCGCGCGCTTGACCAAACCGGCAGAGATCAATCTGCCGACACCATCTTGCGGATAATCAGCCGCGCAGCAAATAATCGTCAACTCATTGATCATCTGTTTAGCGAGTGCGGCGAGCAACTGTTGCGGCGCTCCTACGCTGAGAAATCCGCCGATCATCACTGTCGATCCTTGTTTCACTCGTTTTACAGCGTCGATTGCGGTCGTCACTTTGTCCATCTTCTCTCCTTAACATCCGTCCTTTACCGGCAGGCCGAGAATAGCGCGTGCTTCTGCTGGTGTAGCGATCTCCCTTCCCAACTCTCCTGCTATCCGCACGATCCGTTCTACCAATTGGGCGTTGCTCTCTGCCAACACGCCTTTGGTGTAGTAGATATTATCTTCGAATCCGACTCGCACATGACCTCCGAGAATGATCGCCGCAACGGCGAGCGGCAGCTGGTGCCGCCCGATACCGGCAACTTGCCACGTCGAATTAGGGGGAATCGTTTCCACCATGTGGAGAAGATTCTTCACCGTTGCTGCGCATCCACCGGGAACTCCCAGCACAAAATCAAAGTGGATCGGCTCACTGAGCAGCCCCTTTCTCACCAGATACAAGGCATTGGAAATCATCCCGAGATCGAATATCTCTACTTCCGGCTTTATTCCTAAATCTTTCATTCTCGCAGCGAACTCTTCAATGACGCTGCGGGGATTGAGAAAGACACCATCACCGAAATTGACTGTTCCAGTGGTGAGCGTTGCCATCTCCGGCCGCAGCGCAAGCGGAGCGCTCCGCTCTTGCGGCGACATTCCCACTCCTCCGCCGATCGATAGTTGGATAATAAGGTCGCACTGCGCTCTAATCAACTCACTGATGCGCCGATAGATCTCGATATCTTGTGTTGCTTCTCCGCTCTCATCGCGTCCATGGAGGTGGACAATTGCTGTTCCGGCCTGATATGCATCATATGCTGCCTGGGCAATCTCCTCTGGAGTAATTGGCAGATGCGGATTATCCGCCTTGGTCGTCTCAGCTCCGGTGAGGGCGACGGTTATGATCAGTTTATCCACGTAAAACTCCTTCTGTTTTTGTTGCTTGCTGTCTCGCTTAATAGGCGGTCTTCTTCAGCTCTTCCAGAGATTCTGCGATTGCTGCTGCGGCTCGTTTTAGGTCTTCGTCAGTATGCCGATAAGCAATGTATCCATGATGATACGGCTGCAGAAAGAGACCCCGGCGAATAAGTTGCGTGTAAAACTCGTTTCTCAGTTCTTTGTAACGCTTCTCTTTGTCTTTGATGAAGGTGATAAACGGCATTAAGGGAGCGCCGGAAAGTTCACAGGGAATGCCGCCGGCACCTATTATCTCTTCTACCTCTGCGCAAAACTTGCTCCCCTTCTCCCGTAACTTGGTAAGAATGTTGTCGCGCTCCATTATCTCAATCGTTTTGAGCGCCGCAATCTGGCCGAGGCTATTAGGAAAGAAGGTCGAGCTGATAAAGACTTTGTCTTTAGCAACGTCCATAATTTCGGCTTTGCCGACCACCGCGCTGATCGGATAGCCATTACCCATCGCCTTGCCGAACAGCGCCAGATCAGGGATGACACCGTAAATCTCTTGCGCTCCGCCGAGGCTGACTCGAAATCCGCTGCGAATCTCATCGAAAATAAGAACAGCGCCGTACCTCTCTGCGATTTCTTTCACCCCTTTCAAAAAGCCGGGCGCTGGTTCTTCTACTTTAGCTGATAATGGATGGCCGATCGGCGTGATGATGATCGCTGCTGTTTCACTTCCGTGTTTGCTCATTATCGCTTCCAATGAAGTTAAATCATTGTAATGGAACTCATAGACATCTTCGTAGAGCTTCTGCGGAATTCCGGCTTTGACCTCTACGCACCAGTCGTGCCATCCATGGTAGCCACAGCGCGCCACTTTGCTGCGAGAGGTGTATGCGCGGGCAATGCGGATCGCTGCTGTAGCAGCGTCAGAACCGGTTTTAACGAAGAGTGACTTCTCTGCGCAGGGGATCAATTCGCGCATCTTCTTTGCCAGTTTATTCTGTGTCTTCTGCGTAAGGGAGAAGCAGAATCCCTTTTCGCGGATCTGCTCGATGACTGCTTCATCGATCTCTTCCTCGCGATGGCCGATGATAATCGGACCATAGGCACAGAGCATATCGATATATTCGTTTCCATCCGCATCGATCACTCGACCGCCCTTTGCCGATGCAAAGAAGACCGGATATTCGCCGACAACAAAATTATACGGCCGCCTAATCCCCAGCACTCCGCCGGGTATCAGCCGGCATGCTTCTTTATACAGATTATTAGACTCTGTTAACTTTAATTTACAAGCCATTTTTCCTCCTGCGTAAAAGTTACGACATTTGCTTTAGCCTAAAATATGCGTTAATGAAACCACAGACCTGCCCCTGCCTGCGCAGGGGCAGGGGTTCAAAGTTCCGGGGTTCACGGTTAGAAAACGATAAACATAAACGGCACCTCGTAAAGACTGAAGGCTGAAGACTCTACCCTTTACGTTCTGCACCTTGAAATCTCTATGCCTTAACTATGAACCTTCAACCGTGAACCGTGAACCTTCAACCGTGA
>DOHL01000098.1:3466-3714 GCA_003535305.1 Candidatus Acetothermia bacterium | reverse complement strand
GGGACGTCCTCCCCTACGCATAGGAGAAATCCGGGGCCTTTCTCTGTTCTCTGTTCTCTGTTTTCTGTTTTCCGAACCGTGAACCGTGAACCTCTGAACTTTGAACCTTTCTTACCCCTCTGTCTCTCTCTGAGCAGACAAATAGCACACTTTCTCCGACCGATTTCCCATGAATACACATTGATTTCCGATACTCTCTCTACAGTAGGTAGGTCAGTGAAATATGCTATTTCTGATAATGGCGGCAC
>DOHL01000098.1:0-3140 GCA_003535305.1 Candidatus Acetothermia bacterium | reverse complement strand
ATGGCGGCACTGAGCCTTGGAATGGCAGTTGTAATATAATTTAGGAGGTCTGTTATGAAGTGGATGGTCCTTGTCGGTACGTTATTAATCCTATTTGCTTTCAGCGGGGAAGGGATGGCCAATGAAACTCCGTTTGACGGTTCTATTGAGCTTAAAACAACCTTCCGCCCAGATCCGCTCGGTCCACCGCATGATGTGCAAATAGAACTCGATCTTGCATTCAGTATTGCCGGTTTCGCATTGGAAAGTTCGACCCTGTTCGATCTTGACGGCTTTAAGCGCCAGATATTTACTACTGCAATCGATTTAGGGTTAGCAGTGATCAGCAATGAAATCACCTTTCAGCGACCCGGTAGGTTCACGAAAAACCATCTTGCTGTTGACGTCAGTATTATCGACATCGATTTCGGCATCGATCTGATCCTTGCTGATATTGCCTTCCCTCAGACGCCGCATTTTAACATCGGAATGGTCATCGACATCAGGGGCAAACTTCCCGCTGGATTTAGCATTATAAGTCTAACAGGATTCGGCGTAGAGAACTTAGCACAGATGATCGACGATTCGAAGGCTCTGTGCCGCCATTCCAAGCCCTGCACAGATATTGTGCAGGGCAAGGCTCTGTACCGCCATAAACCTGTTACTGTAGTAGCAGGATTTGCGTTCGAAGAACAGTTGACAAAGATCTCTATCGATCATTTGGGTATCCGCGCCGCTGCAATAACGACATTTGACATAGCCGGACTCAAAGCAGCGTCGCTGAAATTCGGTTATTATCATGCTGATCCGCTTGCCGAATTGGCCCTTTCATTCATGATGAGAACAGACTTCGGGCGAGACTTTGCACTTACTGGTATGAAGTTTGAACTGGGTTCTGTAATCGCCGGGATCAATTTTAGTTCGCGCACTGAATTTGCTTCTCACCCGAGCCCGATGGCGCCGCTCGCCTTTGACCGGCAGACATTCAGTATTACCGGTTCGATCGCGAAGACCGAGATAACGAGCAAGACCGTCTTTACTGCACCTTTTACATTCTACTTACAACGAATCACCATCGTAACAGAGATCGAGCCAGTTAAATTTATGACTCAAACCACATTTGATACGACTGGTTTCGCTGCGATGAAGATCGAGGTCGGTGTTACTATCAGCGGAATCCGTCTTTATACATCTACTGCATTTGACTTTCACGGAATTACTGAAGTAGTAGCCGGTTTTCAATTGACTTTCTGATGACCAGACAAGAGCTTAAAGGCCTGTCTCTAAATGAATTAGGAGAGTTATTGCGCCGGCAAACCACTGATATTACAGTGATTCAAAATGAATTGCTGCAACAGAGCATAGCCCTCATCGATGAAGAGATCGCCCAATTACCAGAGACGGGATTTACAAAAGAAGAGCTCTTTCGCGCCGGTTACATGGGGCTGTTGAACGCTGTGCACAACATTGAACTGGCTCGTGATCAAGAATTCGAATATTATGCCAGAAACTTGATCAAAGGTGAGCTCCGCCAACATGTACGCAGTTCTGTCAACGTACCCCTTCTTCCCCAATGGCTGGAAGATCTCAACCGCCAACTAAGCACAACCGTTGCCCGATTATTCCGAGAAAGGAATCACCTTCCTACCGTAGAGGAGCTCGCTGTTGTGTTAAATATCGCAGAAGCAGGGATAACTGAGATACTAAAAGCACGCCGGCCAGTGGGCTATATCGCGTTAGATCGTAAGCTGCGAGATGCCGACCCCCAACCGGTGATCGACTACGATAAGATCATCAGCAAAGAGCCGACTCCGTTCCCTGTTCAGCAGCGTATTCGCATAGCGATGGCGTTGGAACAACTCGCTGATATCCAGCAACTTCTGGCGCAAAATCTATTTCCTTATCCGGAAACAGAAGAAAAGACAAATAGGTCCTGATGTACTGTGAGGTAAGAAAGGTTCATGGTTCAAGAGTCCATAGTCCATGGTCCATAGTCAAGAGCCCAGAACCGGAAAGTTTCGTGGGAGGACAGAGACGTCCTCCCCTACGCACATGAATTATGTTTCTACGCACATGAATTATATTTCGTAGGGGCCGACCTCTGTGTCGGCCCAACTTCCCATTGCTCGTGGAACAGGGAGGTCCTTCATCGTCACCAAGCCGGCTGAAGCGGCAAGGACATTGGCAATGGAGTTTACCGCCATTGCTGCAGTAGCTGGATCGCCGGGAATTCCGCCGGGAATGACCATTTCGATCGTTGGTTCTCCATCGAGCACGATCCGGTCGGCTGGATTTTCCAGTCCGAGAAAGGCTGCGAAACTGAGAGAGATAATCTCGTGACCGTTGCTATACCCTTGCGCTGATTGACGGAGCCCTAATACCTTTCCCTTGTCAACTGCGATGAGTCGCCCGTTAAAAGGAGCAGCAGCGATCATCGGCTCAATCGACTCCTCTATATGATCTATCGTGATACCAAGTCCGGCAGCGACCATATAAAGAGATTCCAGCAGACCGACATGGCCGCCCCCAACGCTGATCGTCTGATTAAATTCCACAACGGATAGACCGGCGCCTATTTTATGCTGAAACGGACCGCGTCGCAGATCAGCGTCGATTCTCCGTTCTACCAACAGATGACGTACTTCCCAGCACGGACCGGTCAACGTAAGCGGCAGAAGGTCCATGAGAAAGCCGGGATTGACACCGGTGCCCAGCACTGTGACGTTATTTTTCTTTGCCTGCTGATCGAGTCTTTTTGCCAACTCGTTGTGGCGTTGATACGGGTATGCCAGCTCCTCGGTCGTAGATATCACATCAACACCAGCATGTACACATTCCATGATCTGGGGATAGGCCTTCTCCAGCGAAGAGACCGTGGAATGGATTACAAGATCAGGTTTTTGCTGTAATACCCTCTCTAAAGAGGACTCGACTTGCACGCCGAGCTTCCTTTTCAAACCAGCCACTTGCCCCAGATCCTTGCCTCTCTTCTGCGGGTCGATATCGACGGCTCCGATCCATTGATATTTACGGTTATGGGCTAATTTGATAATACTGGCTCCGATAGGGCCGATTCCAATCAGAGATAAACGTCTTGCTCTTTTCATCGATATGTTCTCCTGTAATTACTTTACTGGCTCCTCACGCTCCAGGCCCTGTAC
>DOHL01000063.1:5351-7424 GCA_003535305.1 Candidatus Acetothermia bacterium | reverse complement strand
TAAGCTTGCTCGGCGCTCTCATGGTTGCACTCTCCATAATGTGGTTATCAGACCCGCCTGAGCCGGGCTAGGGCATCGTCGAGCTTGGTAATGAAGATCCCGATGCAGTAGTCCCCCACGCCGCCGATCCAGATCAAGCGATCTTTGTAGAGCAGAAGACCGTCCCCGAAGATCGTGAGTGGCCGGTCGCCGTACTCTTCCCAGAGCCCTTGAGGCGCCAGCAGGTAATCGGAGACCGCTTTGAGCCGTCCCTGAGCGTCCACAATCGCCAGACCGTTGCGGTACGACAGGTCCTCTCGTAGGACTCCATGCCAGCCGACCAGATACTCATCGTGCGCAAGCTGGACCGCGTTCGTCGACCAACCTACTTTGTACTCCCACGTCTCCGGAGTTAGAACCGGCTGAAGCGACATCTCGGGGATCACAATCCTCTCAAGATCGGCCTCGGCCCGCCAGCACATGTCCGGGCAATCCTTGATCGCCATCGGCCGCGTGAGCAACGTGGCTTGGCGGTCGCGGACCGCGATCAGAGCGGAGTCCTTGTTGTCGGGGATAAAGCTGCTTTCGCCGTCTTCTACGGTAAAGAAACCCTTCTGTTGCAGATTGAACTCTTTGTCGAGCTCGGCGAAGCCGAGCGCGGATTTACGCACATCGTTCCCGTTTACTTGATGCTTGCCTACACCGGTGTAAAGCACCCAAAACCCATCGTCGACAACGGATACCCGGGGGTCTTCGCACCCCTTTACCGCCTCCCATGGCCTCTGTGGCCAGAGGATGATTCTTGTCTTAAGCGGCTTTGCTATCTCGTTGTTGATCAGTTCTTCCACCCCAACCTCTACCACCGCGATGCTCGATGTGTACGAGTAGTAGTCGCAGATAAGGCGAGGAAAAATGTAGACCTTGTCTCCTTTTAGGACCGCGCCCGGGTTGAACGCGGCGAGCGGCGTTGTCCGCGGATAGTCAACGATGCGCAGATCCTCTGGGCTTATCCAGTAACGCTTCGTGAAGATATCTTCAGTCTTGGATTCCCTTAACCCTTGGAGATCCGCGATCGCCTGCGTCGCCTTTCTTTGCAGCCTTTCCTCTATTGCCGACCCTGTTTTCACTATTTAACCACTCCTTCTTTGTCCTGTACTGTTTGATTCTTGATCCCGTTCACCTTTTCTTTTGCGCCTGCCGACCTATTCTTATTCGGCTTCGCTTTGGGAACGGCTACTGCTCTTCGGATACTCCATATGATAAAACCCAACCAAAAAGAACTGATTGCAGCAGCAATGAGGCTGGCGACGAACTCCGGCGAATCCCTCTCCAGGAAAGGCAGGGGAATGAGGGCAAAGATAAGCACGAATAAACCAACAGTGAAAGCGATCCTACCTACATAAGGTGCCACGGCGGGATCACCTCCGCCCGGTGACAGGCGACGAGATGCCCGTTCTCGCGGTCTTCAAGCTGTGGAACCTCCTGAGCGCATATCTCCTTAGCGTATGGACACCGCGGGTGAAAGGCACAACCAATAGGGATGGCATCGGCGCCGGCGACCTCCAAGCTCTTGAGCGGCAGGGCTTTTCTCTTTTTAGCGACTTTAGGATCAGGGATCGGCGCGGCGGCAAGGAGCGCCTGGAGATACGGATGGAGCGGGCGCTCGAATACGTCAGCCAGCACCCCGGTTTCAACGATCCTTCCCAAGTACATCACCGCGATCCGCCCGCGCCGGGCGATGTATCGCGCAGTGGCAAGGTCGTGGGTTATATACAGAAAAGCTACCCCCAACTCCCGGTTCAACTTCATCATCAGGTCCAGTATCGATAGCCGCAGCGAGGCGTCGACCATGGAGACCGGTTCATCGGCAAGGATGAACTGCGGTTTGGGGATGATGCTCCTGGCGAGCACGACCCGCTGGCGCATCCCACCGCTCAGATGATGGGGGTATTTATTGAAGAAATACTCCGGAGGGATCACCCCCACGATTCGTAACAGCTCTTCCACCCTCGCCTTTACCTCGCGCGCCGGTGTCCCGTGACAGCGAAGCGGAGCGCTTAAGGTTTGCTGTATCGTCTTTACCGGGTTTAAAGC
>DOHL01000063.1:4563-4953 GCA_003535305.1 Candidatus Acetothermia bacterium | reverse complement strand
ACCTGCTCACCCAGGTAGGTGACTGTGCCGGCGGTCGGTCTGGTCAATCCGAGGGCGACCCGGCCCAGGGTCGTCTTACCGCAACCCGATTCGCCGACCAGGGCCAGTATTTCCGCTGGCTGCACAGCAAGCGACACCTCGGAGACGGCGTGAATATCAGAGTCCCTGCGCCGCAGCCACCCTTTTCGGCTCCGAAAGCACACGCTCACATCTTTGAGTTCAACTACAGCTGGAGTCAACTTAACACACCTCCCGCCATCTATGACATGCTACTAAATGATCGTTGCCAATATCCTCTCGCTCCGGTTCTTCCTCTTTGCAGACCGGTTCGGCGTACGAGCAGCGCGGATGGAACCGGCAACCAGGGGGTGGATCGAGCAGGCTGGGCGG
>DOHL01000063.1:0-4171 GCA_003535305.1 Candidatus Acetothermia bacterium | reverse complement strand
GCGTTGATCAATCCGATTGTATAAGGATGGCGCGAATGATAAAAGATGTCCTCTATATCCCCTACCTCGAATATCTTGGCCGCATACATGATCGCCACTCTGTCGGCAATCTTGGCCACTGTCGAGATATCATGCGTCACGATCATCATGGTGATCCCTAACTTCTGATGAATATCCCCGAACATCTCCATGAGGTGGAACTGTGTTATCAAGTCGAGCGCGGTCGTCGGTTCATCCAGGATGAGTACCTCTGGATCGAGCAGCAGGCTCATTGCGATGATTGTCCGCTGCTTCATCCCCCCGGATAGTTCATGGGGATAGGCGTTTAGAACGTGATCCGGCTCCAAACGGACGAGCTTCAGCAACCTTGATGCTTTCTTAAAGATCTCTCCTCTGGACATCTTCTTGTGGGCTAAGACCGTATCGAGCATCTGCTCTGATATCTTCATCACCGGATTCAGGGAGTTCTGCGCTGCCTGGAAGACCGTTGCGATCTTCTCCCACCGCAGCCGCCGCTGTTCCTCAGGCTTGAGTGAGAGTATATCCTTGCCGCCGTTGAAGAGTATTTTCCCCTGTCTGATATAGCCGTTCGGCGGCATGGTGTTAAGGATCGCCTGCACTATCGTCGTCTTACCACAGCCGCTCTCGCCGATGAGACCGGTGAACCTGTTTTTTAGTATGTGCCAGGAGATATGGTCTACAGCCCTTAAGCTTCCTTCTCGTACCTCGAAGTCAACAACAAGATCTTCAATATTAATAGCCTGGGTATCCATGGAACCGTTCCCTCTATCGATCTCCAGTTTATTATCTCTCTTGCCGATGTTGGCCATCCTTTCCGTGCGCATCTTTCATAAACCACCACGACCTACTTCTTCTCCCAGCATATACTTTGATAGCATTTCTTCGCTGATCTGGTCTACGATGCTTATTGCGCGAGTGGCAAAACATTTCACGACAGCGAGCTTCTCCCCTTCCGGGCTTACATAGATCTTAACCTGCATAACTATCTCGCCCAGCTCATCTCTGATTATTCGTGAGGGAAGGGCTATGTGGTGTAAATATCTTCCTGAAATCTCATTACTGGTCACGCCGATCAATGTTATTAATGCTTCTATCGTTGATTCGGCCCCAGAGTTCAAGTTCACGGCGGCAAAATCTATGCCATCGAAAGACCGACCGGTGTTGGGATCGTACATTGGGGCCTTAATTACATTGTTCCCCATAAACCAGGAGGCAGTTAGTCCGGCAGCGATAGCGTAATCTTCGTTCCCGGTGGCATTATACAATTCAAGAAAACCCCCAACTATCGGGGATATTCCATAAGCGATCTGAGGAAACATGCGGGGATGGGGACGCATTTCGCGCAACATTCTTGTCGCTAATAAGCGGAGGAAGAAGATATCGGCTTCCTTCTGCGCAGATTCGATCCACTCCTTCCTTTCGAGTAGCCTGCCTGCCTTGGCCAATGCCATCGATTGCCTATTACCCCATCCGTGCCATAATCTCACGTCCCTTGCATAAGGCAGATGCGCACCGTAAGGAAAAGCATCAAAATCGCCAAAGCGAGACCCCGCTAAGCCACGGCAGAATTTATTGATTATTTCAGCAATTCTAGGATTCTGCGTTACACTATAATATTCTAATAACCCCAATACAACATAGGAGGTCACCCCGGCGCTGTCAGCTACGAGCCAGGCAGGTGCTCTGCGGCCATCGATTTCCGGAAAATATTCCCCATACCTCTCCAGCGCCTTCTCTATTGGAACCAATGTCCACAGGATGCGCTCCTCAAGCGTTGCAGCAAAAACCTGATCAGCCTCACTGAATACTCTGAACCCATATCCCAACGCCCATAGGCCTCTGGCCGCCCACCAGTCAAAGCTTCTTACACTTGTTATTCCAGTCCTATTTATCGTGTGATCTCTCGTTATAAAATTGTAAAACTCGCCATCGGGCTGCTGCATATACATCACAAAATTCAGCCCTTTTCTAGCCATATCCAGGCTGAATCGATCGCCGAATGTTTCATAGTGTTTCAGATAAACGACCACTGCCCTTGTCACGTCATCGACGCAGGCGATTCCCTCTCCTGGGGCCTCTATCCACTCATAGGTTGGGAATGCTGCGTAGATGCGGGTGAGCAGCATCTCTTGCCCATCTATAATTACATGTTCAGAAAGGTGATTTAGGTGGGATAAATTTACGATCTCGTTCGCACCCATTTCAGTCTTGACGCTTTGCTGGGGCCGCAAATCCATACCAACACTCATCACCAAGGCCAAAATTAAGATCGTTGTCTTGAGGATCATATTGGAATCTCCTGATTCGCCATGATTTCGCTTGCCGATGCTGGCCATCCGTTCATTCGTACTCCCGCAAGCGCGGATTTAGAACCTCCTCTAAACCGCGCGCAAAACAGAGCGAGCCGAGCTGGAGAAAGACTATCGCCGCCATCGGGGAGAGCACGTAGAACATTGCTCGAGGCACGAAGACAGCCCCTGTATGAAAGATCGCCAAATGCAGCATGACGCCCCAGTTTGTCGGCGAGAACACAGCGAGCCCCAGGAGCATTATTCCGACACTGGCAGTCACAGCCTCTCTGACCAACCTGACGAATTCTATCGTGATATACGGTATAAGGTTGGGCACCAACTCACGGAATACAATATGGAATACCCCTAACCCCAGGCAACGGCTCGCTTCGGTAAACTCCCGCTCTTTAAGCGACAGTATCTGTGCCCGCACCGCCCGGGCAAGCGCCGGCCACATCCAGACCGCAAGGAGCAGAGCGAAACTAACTACATCGGCCACCGCGAAAAGAGCAGCAGCAATCATCATCACCGGGAGGGGGGGTATGGTCAGGAAGACGTTGATCGCTCCATTCAGGCCCGCATCGACCTTGCCCCCCACGTACCCAGAGACCGCTCCTACCGATATCGCTATCAGGATACTGAAAAGTGCGGTTACAACCGCAATGGTTAGAACATCTCGGGAACCGTGGATTATTTGAGCAAGCGTGTCCTTCCCGAGGTGGTCGGTGCCCAAGGGGTGTTGCCAAGACGGCGGTTGGAACCTATACTCCCACCTTGTCACCACATCCAGGGGAGCGATGACCGGACCGATGGTGGCCATCAACAGATAGCCCAAGAGAATCACCACACCGAACAAGGCCAGCTTGTTCCTTACCGTAGCGCGCAATATATCGATCAGCATATCTATTCCCGTACCCTAGGGTCGAGGATGGGGTAGATCAGGTCAACGATCAAGTTTGCAACGATGATCCCAAACGTGGTCAGGAGAAACAGGCCCTGCATCATTCCATGATCCCTCCTCATTACAGCCTCCGCGAAGAAGAATCCGATACCAGGGTAGCGGAATATATTCTCGATGAATACCGCACCGCCGAGCATCACCGCAAACGTTATCGCCAGGAGGGTGATCGGAGGGAGGATCGCGTTCCTACCCACATAGGACAGGAATATCCGCCTGCCCTTCAACCCGCGCGCGGTCGCCGCGTAAATATAGTCTTCTCCAAGGACGTTCGTTGCGCTCCCTCGTACTATCAGGATCCACGCTCCCACTGCGCTTACAGAGAAAGCGATTACGGGAAGGGCGGCGTGGTAAAGGCAACTGAGGATGAACGGCAGGTTCCATCCGACATCGAGCCTGGTATTGAATGCTCCTCCAAGCGGAAACCATCTCAGACGCACCGCAAAGATCGTGAGGATCACGATCGCAGCTATGTACGGCGGAAGAGCGTCGGCAAGCGAAGCGTAACTAAGGGCCAGCGGGTTGAGCAGGCTTTTCCGCTTCCAGGCGGTGGTCAGTCCGATGATCGATCCAAGGGAAAAACTGATAACCGTGGATATCGAGACCACCAACAACGTCCATGGCAGAGCCTCTAAAATAACCTTATTGACTGAAATTCTATAAAGATAAGACCAGCCTAAATCCCCCTGCAACAAAGATATTATGTACTGAGCATATCGTCTATACATCGGTAGATCGGGATCAACACCCCCAAACATGGCCGCTGCCACCGTATAGGCTTCCTCAATAGGTATGCCTCTCTCGGCTGCCAGCTCAAGCGCTATCGTGTATATGGGATCACCGGGCATGACCTGCACCAAGAAGAATGTTATTGTCGCAGCGACGAACAGAGTCACAACCG
>DOHL01000008.1 GCA_003535305.1 Candidatus Acetothermia bacterium | reverse complement strand
CTGGGGGGATTGTGTTCCTCCTCGCTAACTTAGAGATTATCGATTGGGAAGAGATCTTCCAACTGTGGCCGATTCTATTGATCATTACAGGAATCATCCTTCTGTCGCGCTCTCTGACAGCGAAAGGCTGACAACTGCTCTCCCAACAAGCAGTACCTCGTTGAAGTGGTGATCTCTATATGCGCACATCTTTATTGCCAGGCAACAAAGAATCAGGTTAAACAGATCTACAGTTGCAAATACTCGATAAGCTCACCAGGTGAAGCGCAAGGCCGCGCAGCGTCACGACGATTAGCCCTCTGCTTTTTCGCCCCTGTCCTGCGTAAGAGCAGAGAGAATTTTCATTGCCAGCTGAGAAGATATTCCAGGAAGAGCAGCGATCTCTTCCGGGGTAGCTCGTCGGAGACGTTCCAACGATTTAAAATGACGCAATAATTTTGCTTTACGTTTTGGGCCGACTCCAGAAATTGAATCCAGTTCCGAAGTGAGGGTACGTCCTCGTCGGAGCTTCCGGTGGTAGTCGATCGAGAAGCGGTGAGCTTCATCACGAATATAGCGTAATAGGAGAAGCGCCGGGCTACCAGGAGGAATACGGAGCGGCTCTTTTGCTTTAGGGAGAAATATCTCTTCTCGTTCTTTGGCAAGCGCAAGCAGATCGATCTCTGGTAGGGGAAAATCATAGTCTCTCCTTATCTCATCTATAACCTTGACCGCAACATTGAGGTGTCCTTTTCCACCATCGATCAATATAAGGTCGGGAAACTCAGAGAACTTTCCGGTGCGATCATCGATCTTTGATAAGCCACGCTGCAGGCGGCGGCGGAGAATTTCCGCCATCATTGCATAGTCATCCGGTTTACCGGTAATTTTCACCTTGAAATGCCTGTAGGCATGCGGCGCCGGCTTCCCGCCTTCAAAAACGACCATCGCTCCGGTAGCTTGTTGTCCCATAATATTAGAGATATCAAACGCTTCGATTCGTTGCGGCAATGCAGATAGAGCAAGTCGTTGTTTCATTTCGCGCAGTACGCTCAGATCCTCGTTCCAGAGGGCTCCTCGCATCACTTCCTCGTGCAACGAGTAGCGGGCATTATCAGTTGCCATCTTTACCAACTGCCGTTTCTTTCCCCGCTGAGGTGTGCGCAGGATAACCTTACCATTGCGCTGTGAAGCGAGCCAACGGATAAGCGCCTTGTCTTCGATCTTCTCAGGAAGCAGAATTTCACGGGGAATCGTCGTCACTTTGGAGTAATACTGCGTGAGGAAGGCGGAAAGAACTTCCGTTGGCGTTGGATCTCCCGGTGCACGTAAGTAGAATGTCTCTCTTCCGCATAGTCGTCCGTCCCTGATGAAGAAGATTTGCGCGCAAGCACGACCAGTTTCAATAGAGAGCCCGACAACATCACGCTCGGTATAATCAGCAACAACTATTGGTCGCTGCGTGGCAATATGCGATAATGCAGTGATCTGATCACGCGTCTTGATCGCTTGCTCAAATAGCTCTTTTGATGCTAACTCCTTCATCTTCGCCTGCAGAAAACTTATCAAGCCGTCGACCTTTCCTTCCAACAAGAGCGTCGTTCCGATGATTAACTCTTCATACTCTTCCTCTGATACGAGACCGGTGCATGGCGCCATACACCGTTCGATATGATAGTTAAGGCAAGGTTTGCATCCTGCTGACCGGGGAACAGGAGATGAGCAAGTGCGGATAGGGAAAGTTTTACGTATCAATTTTAATGTCTTTCGCATCGCTTTAACATCGGTATAAGGGCCGAAATAACGTGCTTTATCGCGTTGGCGCTTCCGAACAACCAGTATCCGTGGGAATGATTCTGCAGTGATCTTCAGATATGGATGGCGTTTGTCATCGCGCAGCCGAATGTTGTACCGCGGTTGATGCTCTTTTATCAGAGTATCTTCCAGGATCAGTGCCTCGACTTCGTTGTCGGTGGTAATCACTGCAAAATCAGCGATATGGACGGAGAGAAGTTGCGTCTTCTTATCCATCCCCTTTTTCGATTGGAAGTACGAGCGAATACGATTACGCAGTGATATCGCTTTTCCGACGTAGATTACTCTCCCGGCTGCATCCTTCATCAAATAGACGCCAGGAGAGGAAGGAAGACAGGAGAGACGTGGAAGTAAGTTTTCCTCTTTATGCGGTACTATCCGGCTATCATTCAACTTGTCCGTCATTTTTTTGTCCCGAGAGATTGAGGACCGAGCTTGAGAGTGCGAATTATTAAATATCGATCGCCTGTAACCGTGCATTCGGAGTTATGCCAGGAATTCGACCGCGTTTAGCCAATGGCTTTCCATCAACCTGTTTTATGTCAGCGGTAAAATCGAGCGGAGGAGCGCTGGAAATAGCACTGCCGATACCAAAAAGATCGACCGGCGCCTTGCGTTTACAGAAAAGGGCTATCCGCGCCTGATCTATTCCTCCACTGACGATGATCCGCACATGCGTAAAACCGTCTTGATCGAGACGTGCACGGACCTCTGTCACCAAATCGGGAGTTACCCTCCCTCGCTCCACCGGCGTATCCAGCCGTACTCCGTGTAATCTCTCTCCCAATGCGCGTGCTACGCGCAGACTCTCTTCCGCCTCGTCTTTCAGTGTATCTACCAATGCAATACGATTAATCGTTCTATCAATATGGCGGTCAAATGCCTCTATCGCTCCTACAGTATCGCCGAAACAAAGGATAAGCGCGTGGGGAATCGTTCCTGCAGGGTCGATTCCCGTAAGATGGGCGCCGGCCAGAGTGGTGCACCCACGGCAACCACCGATAACGGCTGCGTATTCGAGCCGGGGGGCGACAGCGGGATGGACGTGACGCGCACCGAAATGAATCACAGGAATCTCTCCTGCCGCTTGCACACAAGCATGTGCGGCAGTGGCCCAGCCACTCTCTTGAGACAAAATACCCAAAATCGCTGTCTCATAGGTGACAAATGCTTGATAAGGTCCCTGGATGCGCAACACCACTTCATTCGCTTGTATTGACTCTCCCTCGGCAAGGACCCAAATTGTGGAGCCGGTAGGCAACACTTGACGCAGCAGTGCTTTTACTTCTTCTATGCCGCATAAGACGCCATCACGGCGCGGGAAGATCTCCATCACAACCTGAGGATCCATCCCTTCCGCAGTGAGTATCTGCAGTGCATGCAGTAGATAGATATCGCTATGATCACCCGCTAAAATCTCCGCTGTCGGTGAAAAACGATCATTGGTACTCATAGTTTCTCCTTCTCGCTGATCCGCACCCCAAGGATCTTCTTCATATGGCGTAGAGCGAAGCGGTGTGCATCTTGATCGAACGAAGCAACACAATCGGTGAAAATCTCTATTGGATAATCACGGTTTCTGGCATCGGCCGCGGTGTGAAGAACGCAGATATCAGTACAGACTCCGCACAAGATTAATTTTTGCGGCTTAAGATCGGTTAAATGTTCTTCTAAATCCGTAGCGAAGAAGGCGCTATAGCGCTGTTTTTCGATGACGATTCCGGCAGCAGTATATCCTACGAGCTCAGGGATGATTTGCGCCTCCACACTGCCCCGAATGCAATGTGCCGGGAAGATCTCAAACTCCTTATCATCGGGGTCGTGCAAATCCGTGGTAAAGAAGAGTCCTGATCCCGCTTTGAGTTCCCGCTCGATCAACTTGCGGATCGGAGCAATCACCCGGCGCGCCTCGTTGCCGCAATAGAGAGGATACCCCTGTTCAAGGAATCCACGTTGCATATCGATGATAATCAGAGCTGATAATTCTTTTTTGCTGTCCATTGCAGAGATACTCTTCTCAGTTGTTTTGACCATTGAGGCACCAAGCGGCCATCGGGTTCGCCCCTACATCCAGACTCTCGACTCATGACTCTTTCCTGAACTCTACGAACCCTCAAACCATCTTTTCTTAACCCAAAACTTTCCTGTCGAGTAGGGTTCATAGCC
>DOHL01000018.1 GCA_003535305.1 Candidatus Acetothermia bacterium | reverse complement strand
GACTCGTGACTTCTTGATTACGACATTATGACGTGAGAATTGCTACAAGGAGATCTTCAGCTACTTGGCGGCGATAGGCAGCGCTAGCCCGGATATCGCCAATCGGCAAGATCGCTTTCTGAATCAGCCGGCGCGCTATAGCAATTAAATCCATATCGATAGTCGCGCCGGCAAGGAGCGATTCCACTTCATATGCTCTAACCACTGTGGGGGCGACCGCGCCGAACGCGATCCGCGCCTCCTTAATTATCCCATTATGCCTATTGATCAAGGTTCCGAGAGAACAGATTGAAATGGTGAGCGCTTTGCGCCTCCCGACTTTATGGAATGATGGAGCAAGAAGAGGATCAGGAAGGGGAATGGAAACTCGTTCGATAAACTCTGCTGGAGCGAGAACTGTCTGCCCTGGGCCGGCAATAAAATCAACAATCGGAATCTCCCTTCTGCAACGCGCAGAGCGCACGATCACCATAGCATCGAGAAGATAGAGAGGGACCAAACTATCGCCGGCCGGCGAGGCGTTCACAATATTTCCGCCGATTGTGGCACGATTCCGTATCTGCACCGAACCTAACTGAGCAATCGCTGCAACAAGAATCGGGAGTTTCGCTTGCACTATCTTTGCATCGAGGATCTCCGAGAACGTCGCTACTGCACCGATCTCGATCTTACCATCGATCTCGGTAATGGTGCGCAATTCATCGACAGCGCTAATGTCGAGCAGAAGAGAGGGCGCAATGATTCCTGCTCTCTTTTTAACGAAGAGGTCGGTTCCGCCGGCAATGATCATCTCCGACGCTGTCGAAGCGGTTGCTTCTTCCAAGCGAGCAAGGGTCTCTTCTACCGAATAAACCTTAATGATTTTCATCTTCTCTCTCCCCTTGCAGTGGAATGGGCAGCGGCAATATCTTCTTCACAGTCGATATCCATTATCGCTCCGGGGTCATTGACTTGAACGAACGTTACATCTCCACTGCGAGAGGCAATGAATTTACGCGCTCCGATATCCCCTTTCAGTGTGGGTAATAGATCATCGATGTAGTGACTGTTGATATAAATAGGGAATCCGGGTCTATTACGGTAAACAGGCATTACGATCCCTGGTTCGGCTATCGCGGTTGTGATCACCGCGCTGATCGTCGCCGGTTCCACAAACGGCATATCCGCTAACATAATAAGGAAACCATCCGCTTCTGCGGACAAGGCAGCAATTCCCGCCCGCAAAGAACCGGCCATACCGGTCGTATATTCAGCATTGTATACTACGCAACAATGGCGTAAATCAACTGCGCGCTTGATCGCTGTCGCTTGATAACCGAGAACGACGATGATCTGATCGATCCATGCTGCATTGATCGTTTCGATGATTCGTTCCAATGCTGGTCTTCCATCGATCATAAGGAGCGGTTTTATCCGCCCCAGCCTCTCTCCCTTACCGGCTGCCAAGATGATCGCTTCAATGCTCATCTTACTCTCGTAACAGTTTCGCAGCATAGCGCACTGCTGCGATGATCTTGGTGTAGCCGGTGCAGCGGCAGAGATTCCCGCTCAGCTCCCAGCGAATCTGATCTTCAGATGGATCGACATGCTTTGCCAGTAGCGCATAAGCACTCATGATAAACCCTGGAGTACAAAAACCACACTGAATAGCGCCCTTCTCTATAAAGGCACGTTGCAACGGATGCAGATTCTCTGTCGCCAACCCTTCGATAGTCGTTACGCTTTTCCCGCTGATTTGCGATGCGTAGATCAGGCAGGAATTAACAGCCTGTCCATCGAGGAGAATGGTGCATGCACCGCACTCGCCTTCGCCGCATCCCTCTTTCGTTCCGGTCAAACCGAGATCTTCCCGCAGCAGATCAATAAGACGTCGATCTGTTGCGGTTGCAACCGTTACTTCTCTCCTGTTTACTCTAAATGAAAGTTTCATTTTAATAGAGAGCGTCCATCGATCTTTGCGATGATCTCATCGAGAGAGGGCGATATCTGATGCACGCTGCCTTCTCCTGCTGCCTCAGGATCCTTTAGCCCGTTGCCAGTAAGAATAACCGCAACGCGCACTGCTTGATCGAGGTCGCCGTTCCGTTGCATTTTACAGAGACCGGCCCAGGCAGTCGCTCCAGCCGGTTCGGTGAAGATGCCGGTCGCTGTGGCTATATCACTAATTGCTTCTCTTATTTCCGCATCACTTACCGATACGTAAGAACCGCCGTTCTCCCATACGTATTTGACTGCTTTTACCACATCACGCGGCTTACCCACGGCGATGCTGTCGGCAATCGTCGTTGCCGTCACATCATCGGGAACTACTTTCCTGCCGTCGTATTTATCAAATACCCGTTTGACGGCATCCGCTCCTTGTGCCTGCACGCCGATCACCTGTGGAGTAGAGTCGATCAAGCCAAGAGATTTCAGTTCAGCGAATCCTTTGCAGATTCCGGCGATGATCGACCCGTCGCCGACGGCGACAAAGATACAGTCCGGGAGATCGAACGCGAGTTGTTCTGCGATTTCCAGTGCGCCGGTCTTGTTCCCTTCGACAAGGAAAGGATGAATACCGTCGCTGCGGTTGAACCACCCGAATTGATCTGCTGCCTCCAGCGCCAAGTCATAGGCGATATCATAAGTTGCGTCCACTTGAAAGATGGTCGCTCCATAGATGCGCAACTGAGCCAATTTTGCCGTGGGAGCGTTATGAGGAACAAAGATATAAGTATCAAACTCGGTCATTGCCGCCAAGCCGGCGAGCGATGCCGCAGCATTACCGGTAGATGCACAGACCAGAGCGGATTTACCCAGCTCCTGCGCGCGGTAGATCGCCAGTGGAGTAGCCCGATCTTTGTATGAACCAGTGGGATTTCCTCCCTCATCTTTGATATACAGTTCATCGACTCCCAGCCGCCGGGCCAGATGCGGAAACCGGTATAACGGAGTACCGCCGACCTGTAACAACCGGGTGGGAATTCTCTTTTCAAACGGCAGGAGTGGTAGATAACGCCAAATAGACTTTTCCGCGTAATCAGAGAACGACTTCTGCGATGCAATCTGTTTAAGGAGACTGCTGCGGCGCAGTCGGTCGTAATCATATTGCACATCGAGCATTCCCATTCGCGGACCGCAGCTGGGACAGGTATATTCGACCTCTCCCAGGGGATAGTGACGATTACAAGAGATACAACGCAGATATTCAACCCGTCCCATCTTCTACCTCTACCTCGCTTTCCATAGACCGATAAGATCAGTAATTCGCTCTATACCCAATTCCTCTAACAATGGTGATAGATCAGCGATAATCCGCGCAAAGAGATCGATGCCGGAGATCATTGCGCTGGTGAGAAGTTGGACCGCACTCGCTCCTGCCATCATAAATTCGATCATATCTTCTGCTGAAGCGATGCCGCCGACGCCGATCACCGGCACATCGACTGCTTGAGCAATCGTATGGACCGCCCGCAAGGCTATCGGTTTGATCGCCGGACCAGAAAGCCAGCCGCAACCGTCTTTGCTCCCCAATGGCGAGGAACGTTTCCGGATATCGATACGGAGCGCCGGACCGAGGGAGTTGATCGCTACGATTCCGTCTGCTCCCCCAGAGACCGCGGCGCGCGCAAATTGGGCTAAATCAGGAACATGAGGCGAAAGCTTGATGAAGACTGGTTTGTCAGTCAATGACTTGGCAGTACGGGCGATCTGATAGATCGGTTGTGGATCGGTCCCCAAGTAGTGCGACGACAGCTCAAACGCTGCGGCAAATCGATCGGCAGGCGGAATCAATTTCTCCAAATCTTCAGGCTGGTAACCGGCCGACACTATTACGGGGACGCCGAATGCAGCGATGGCAGGGAGATATTCGCTGAACCATACTTGTGGCTCTTTTTCACTCCACAACTCGCAATTCAACATACCGCAGGTAACTTTGGCGATCGCTGGTTTAGCAACTACAGCTTCCGTTGTAGAGATCGTCTTGGTGACGATCGCTCCTACCCCCTGAGCAGCGATTCGTTCACATGCCGCGGGGTTAGCGGTTAACGGGCCAGAGGCCGGCATTACTGGGTTGCGCAGCTTGTTGCCGTTAATATCGATGCTTAAATCCATAATCACTCCGGTTAAGGTTCCAAACGCAATACTTTTCCTGTCTCATTTTAAATCACACGGTTCCACAATTCTTCTGCTTTCACTTGAGCGTGACCAGTAATCTCTCTTTCGTCGATCGCGGTGAATTCTCCTTGTTTGATTATAATCCGCCCATCAACGAGTAACGCGCTAACACGTAATTCTCCGGCAGCAAGACCGAAGAATAGATGGCCGCTGATATTGCTGCAGCGCAAGGGGGTTGAAG
>DOHL01000099.1 GCA_003535305.1 Candidatus Acetothermia bacterium | reverse complement strand
CTGTCGCGGGTGATAAATGATCGCACTGCATCAGCCAACATCTCTTTTGCCACTCCCCCCACTTTGACAAGATCATCGGTAAGGAAGAGTTGCGGGCTCTGTAACGCCTGCGAGTATTCCAACAGGTTAAGGAGAAGGTCTCCGACGCGTTCCAAATCAGAGGCGATTTTGAATGCAGCGACAATCACACGTAAATCAACGGCAACCGGCTGCTGGAGAGCGAGGAGTTCGACACTCTCCTTTTCGAGCGCCAAACATCGTTCATCGATTATGTCATCTTCTGAGTCGAATCTCTCTCGTTGTGCATCCGTTGCCGGAATACCGTTCGGATCGGAAAGAGCAGCCAAGGCCAAATCGAGACGCTCAATCACTAACAGGGCCATTTTCTCTACATCTTGTGTCAGGCGGTCTAATTTTTCGTGGTATGCTTCTCTGATCATCAGTCTCACCCAAACTTCCCTGTTATATAATCCTCGACTATCTTGTTCTCTGGATTTTCGAAGATCTTCACTGTTTCGCCATATTCCACCATCTTTCCTCCGGTTAGAAAAACAGCTGTCTTATCGCTGACTCGCGCTGCTTGCTGCATATTATGGGTAACGATGATCACTGTATAATCCTGTTTGAGATTGTAAATCAAATCTTCGATCTTCGCAGTGGCGATCGGATCGAGAGCGCTGCATGGTTCGTCCATTAAAATGATCTTCGGTTCCACGGCCAGGCATCGGGCAATGCACAGGCGTTGCTGTTCGCCGCCGGATAGATCGAGGCCGCTCTTGTTCAATTTATCTTTTACCTCATCCCATAGGCCGGCCTTACGCAAACTCTCTTCTACAATACGATCTAACTCTTTCCGTTTGACTCCATGAAGACGGGGGCCATAAGCAACGTTGGCGTATATTGATTTCGGGAAAGGGTTCGGTCTCTGAAAGACCATTCCTATCTCTTTCCGCAGACCCACCACATCGACATCCCTGCTCAATAGATTACCCCCATTGTAGATAATCTCTCCAGTGACCCGTGCGCCGGGGATGATCTCATACAAGCGGTTTAATGCCTTGAGGAATGAGCTCTTTCCGCACCCAGAGGGGCCGATGATCGCTGTTACTTCATTGCCGGGAATTTCGATGTTGACATCGCGGAGTACTTGTGTTTTGCTGTAATAGAAATTGAGTTCTTTTACAGTCAGCATCGTAGCGGACACTTTACCATCGCCTCCTCTTGCGCATCTGTGATCTGATGATGATAGCTGTAATATTGATTCCGAAGACGATCGCCAGCAAGACTAATGCCGTGCCGAATTGAAGATGCCGTGTCACGGCAAAGTGAGCGCTTTCAGATGCCATAACGTAGATATGAAAAGGAAGAGCCATGATCGGGCTGAAGATCGAATCCGGCAATCGCGGGGTAAAGAACGCAGCAGCAGTAAAAATGATCGGCGCTGTCTGCCCGGCAGCGATACCGAGAGCGAGAATGCCGCCGGTAAGGATCGCTGGAACGGCTGTCGGCAAGACAACAGTATAGACCGATTGCCATTTGGTCGCACCCAATGCCAACGCTCCTTCACGGAATCCCTGCGGAACAGCAAGAAGCGCTTCTTCTGAAGCGCGAATAACAAGCGGCAACACAAAGAATGCCAGCGTAAGAGAACCAGAGAGGAGAGAGACCCCCAGCCCCAGGTGTCTGACGAACAGCGCGAGGCCGAACAGACCGAAGACGATCGACGGCACACCGGCAAGGTTATTGATCCCAATTCTGATCAGGCGAATCAATCTTCCTTGATAGGAATACTCCACTAAATAGATCGCGGCAAAAACTCCCAGCGGTAGAGAGATAAGCGTGGTTCCCATTGCCAGATAGAATGTCCCGACGATCGCCGGAAAAATTCCTCCTTCAGTCATCCCGCTCCGGGGGAAGGCGGTCAAAAACTCCCATGAAATCGCCCCTATTCCTTGCGAAGCAACGAATGAGATAATACCGACCATGATTGCCAAAATAAGAAATGTCGCAAAGGCCAGCAAGGCAAATGCGGTCGCCTGAGCAAACCGTCTCCGTTGTACTCGATTCATCTCTTTTGTGCCTCCTTATAACGGTGGAGAATAAAATCGGCGATCAGATTGAGCAGGAAGGTTATCGTAAACAAGACCAATCCGATGGCAAAGAGCGCTGAGTAATGGATTCCTCCCTTGGCGGCTTCTCCCATTTCCAGGGCCACCGAAGCGGTCATCGTGCGCACAGGCCTCAGAAAACTACAGATGCTGTCTGGGATAATCGGTGCATTGCCTGTCACCATCAACACGGTCATCGTCTCGCCGATGACGCGGCTCATCCCGCCGAGAATGATCGCTGCCGAGATGCCGGAGATAGAAGCAGGAAGAACAGCACGGGTTATCGTTTGCCATTTTGTTGCGCCCAATGCATACGATGCCTCGCGAAAATCTCGTGGAACAGCATAAATTGCATCTTCTGAGATGCTGGCGATGATCGGAACAGCCATAACTCCCAATAGCAGTGAACCAGTAAGAGCAGTGAACCCGGTCGGCAGGTTGAAGGTCTCCTGCAACCAAGGAACGAGGAATACCAGACCGATAAACCCATAGACGACCGACGGAATACCGGCGAGCAGCTCGATCGCTGATTTGATCGGATTCTTAATTTTCGGTGGCGCTATCTCGGCAATGTAAACAGCAGCAGAGAGGCCGAGTGGAACAGCAACAATCATTGCGCCGACAGTGACAAACAGCGAACCGAGAAGCATCGGCAGAATTCCCAAAATCGGCTGGACGCGCGCCGGGGCCCAACGCCTACCGGAGAGAAAATCCGTTATCTCTACCACCCGGAACACACCTACCCCTTCATGGAAGAGAAAGATGGCAATAAAAAAGAGAACGACAATCGAAGTAGCAGCGCAAGCGAAGAAGAAATATTTAATCGTTCTTTCGTGCAGCTTTCTGCGAAACAAACTGGTCTGTTTATTTGTCATAATGTGTGGTTGATGTCTAATCTGAGTTTATAGTTTCCACTATTTTATCTATTTATCAACTTAAATACAAGCAAATCATTTTTTTATAGATAAATACAGCCAGGGACGGCCATTGCGCAGCCGTCCCCGGATCAAAGTTTACACTGGACTTGATCCAGCGCCCGGTGCAAGGTTATCAAATACGTGGGATAGAACCAAATCCCTCTTTGAGAACAAGTTCCTGTCCAGCAGGACTTTGCGCGAAACGGATAAAGGCCAAAAGGGCTCCTTCCGGCCAACCGTCGGTGAACAGGAAGAGCGGACGGCTGAGGACATAAGTGCCGTCAGCGATCGTCTCCAGTGTCGGGTAGACAAATGGATCTCCTTCGCGCGCTGCTACGGCCACCGCCGCGACCCCTGGACCGACAAATCCAATACCGACGTAACCGATACCGCCGCGTGTTGCTGCTACTGCTCCCGCTATGGCGGCATTGGAAACTTTGAACAG
>DOHL01000148.1:480-4703 GCA_003535305.1 Candidatus Acetothermia bacterium | reverse complement strand
ACATGCCTACTTCATGGGGGTTACCCCTACCAATTGGGAGATGAACCCAAATCAAAAGAGGAGTAAAGATGGATAAAGAAGCGATATTACAAGAAATTGAAAAAATGAGTGTTAAAGACCTGGCTGAACTGGTAACGATGATCGAAGAGCGATTCAACGTCTCTGCTGCGGCGATGACTCCTGTCGCTGTTACCGGTTCCCCGGGTGCTGCTGGAGAAGAAGCAGCAGCGGTAGAGGCCTACAATGTTGTTTTGGTGAATCCTGGCCAGAAGAAGATACAGATCATCAAACAGATCAAGGAAGTAACAGGCAAAGGGCTTAAAGAGTGCAAAGAACTGGTCGATAAGCTTCCGGCGATAATCAAGGAAGAAGTCGATCCGGATGAGGCCAATACTCTCAAGGAGAAGTTTGAATCTTTGGGTGCCGAAATAGAGCTCAGGTAGTTATTTGTTCTGCGCGGGGTGGCAGGAAAAGAAGGGCTCGAGGTACAAGGCTCGAGGATCGAGGTACAAGGAGCGAGGTTCGAGGAGAAGGAAAGTTTTGGGTTTTGGGTTAAGCAAGAAGCTTGTAGGGGCGATTCCAAGGCTCTGTGCCGCCATTGTAATACGCCCCTACAATATACGGCAACCATCCACGGAATGATCGTCATTGTAGGGGCAGACCTCCGTGTCTGCCCTGCCCTGCCCTGCACAGTAATTGTGCATGGCAGGGCCTGGCAGAAAGGGCGGTAAGTACTACGGAGGAGAGATGAAGGTTAGAGAACGAAAATTTTACGGACAGATGCGGAAAACGATGGATCCACCGCATTTTTTGCACGATCAGTTGGAGTCTTACCAAAGATTTTTAAGCGAGGGCATCCAGAAAGCATTTGCCGACATATCTCCTATTCGAGGAAAGAGGAAGGGAACCCCGACGCTCGAATTTATCGATCCATACCTCGGAGAAGCACGATACAGTGAATATGAGTGCAAGGATAGAGGCCTTACATTTTCTTGGCCGCTACGCGTAACGGCCCGTCTTTTATCGGCGGACAAGGTTGTAAAAGAGACGGAAATTTATATCGGGGACCTGCCGATGATGACTGATCGTGGTACATTTATCATCAATGGTAGGGAAAATACGTTAATCAATGAATTAGCGCGTTCTCCAGGCGTATATTTTACCAAAGAAGACAAAGGACAATATCGGGGGCATCTCCTTCCCGCAATTGGAGCATGGTTAGAAATCATCCTTGAGACCCGCCGGGAGAGAATTATGGCCAACCTCGACCGCAAAGGGAAAGTATTGGCAACTGTTCTGCTCAAAGCGTTGGGGATGGATGAAAAGAAGATTATTACACGCTATAACTTTGCCGCATCTCCGGTCACAAGCGAAGTATTGGAAAGATACATTGGGTATCGCTCGGCAATGGATATCAAGGCAAACAAAAAGGTTGTTCTCGCAATAGGCGAAGAACTATCGGCAGAGGTTTTGCCTGAACTTGTGAAATTGAAATTATCTTCTTTACAGCTTGTTGATCGCTACATACAGAAAACATTGGAAGCTGATCAGATCAACACGCAAGAAGAGGCGCTGCGCGCACTTTATCGTAGATTTCGTCCTATAGATCAAGCATCGCCAACGCAGATCGCCGAGTACATAGAAAAACTTTATTTTCATCCTGCCACATACCATTTATCAGATGTGGGAAGATTCAAAGCCAATCGCAAGCTCGGTCTTGATTTGAAGCAACCGGTACTCTATCCGGAAGATATTCTACGGACGTTCGATCTCCTTTTACGTGCTCCTACTGACCCTGTAGTCTTGGATGAGAAGGATCATCTTGGCAACAAGCGAGTCCGTCTTCCCGGTGAATTGGCAGGGAGCGCATTGCGGACCGGCCTTGTCCGGATGGCGCGTATTGTGCAGGATAGATTGGATAAATATGTACTCGATGATCGAGATACGATCAGGCGTTTGATCTCTACTCGCACAGTGCAGGGAACTATCAATCAGCTCTTTTACACCGGTCGATTCTCCCAGTTTCTTGAGCAATTGAATCCGCTTACCGAGCTTACGCATAAACGACGGATGAGCGCATTAGGAGGGGGATTAACAAAACGGCGCGCCAAGATTGAGGTGAGAGATGTCCATTCTTCTCACTACGCTCGCATCTGTCCGATCGAAACCCCGGAAGGACAGAATATCGGTCTGATCACGTCGCTTGCATGCTATGCGCGGATCAATGAGTATGGTTTTTTGGAGACTCCTTATCGTAAAGTTAAAAAGGGGTATGTGACCGATAAGATAGAGTATCTAATGGCCGATGAAGAAGAAAAATACTATATCGCTCCGGCAACGACACCATTGCGGGATGATGGGTACATCCGAGGAGAGAGGATCGAAACGCGATTCGGCCAGGAGAAGATTCTTCTGGTAAGCCCGAAACAAGTCGATTATATTGGAATTTCACCGCAAGCACTTGTCGGGGTCTCTGCTGCGCTGATCCCTTTTCTTGAGCACGATGATTCCAATCGCGCGTTGATGGGAGCGAATATGCAGCGGCAGGCAGTTCCGCTTCTTAAAGTGGAAGCTCCATATGTAGGGACGGGCATGGAACATCGAGTTGCGGTCGACTCCGGTATGCTGGTATTGGCAAAAGGGAAAGGAAAGGTCGTACAAATTGATGCGTCAGAAGTTGTCGTTAAGTACGGCCGAAAAAAACACGTCCATCATTTGCTGAACTTTGAGCGTTCCAATCAAGATACGATCCTTTACCATCGCCCTATCGTCGAAGTGGGGGAGAAAGTACAGGCAGGGGACGTGTTGGCCGATGGACCGTCGAGTGATTTAGGTGAACTGGCGTTAGGGGCGAACCTTGTTGTCGCTTTTATGTCGTTTGAAGGGTACAACTACGAAGATGCAATCGTAGTGAGTGAGCGACTGGTACGCGAAGATCTGCTTGATTCCATTCACATCAAGGAGTTTGAAATTAGGGCTGAAGAGACAAAACTTGGCCCAGAAGAGATTACTGCTGATATCCCGAATATCAGCAAAGAAGACTTAAAGAATTTGGATGAAGAGGGAATAGTTCGAATAGGAACTGTTGTCCGCACTGGAGATGTCTTGGTGGGAAAGATAACTCCACGTGGTGAATCTGAACCTACTCCTGAAGAGAAGATCTTCCGCGCGATTTTCGGAGAACGGTCACGCAACGTCAGAAACACGTCGCTGCGGATGCCTCCGATATCAGGCATAGCTAAAGTGATCAAAGTCAAAAAATTTTCGCGTGACAATGGAGACGAGCTGGATGCCGGCGTCAATGAGTTGGTTAAGATTTACATTGCTCAGCGGAAGAAGATCTCTGTCGGAGATAAGATTGCCGGCCGGCACGGAAATAAAGGGGTAATCTCCAAAATTCTTCCGATGGAAGACATGCCGTTTCTCCCTGATGGTACTCCGATCGATATCCTGCTTAACCCAATGGGAGTTCCATCACGAATGAATCTTGGGCAGGTATTTGAACTCAATCTTGGCTGGCTGGCCAAGTTAAAGGGAGTTTACACTGCTTCGCCGGTATTTGACGGTGCGGAAGAGGACGAGATATTCAACGAACTCCGTCAACTGCGCCAAGAAGCAGGGTTAGCAGCAGGAGATAATTTCGATGGGAAGGTCATATTGTATGACGGCAGAACGGGAAAGCCATTTAGTCGGCCGATCAGTGTTGGTTATATGTACATCCTTAAATTGGAGCATATCGCTGATGAGAAGATTCATGCCCGTTCTACTGGCCCCTACGCGCTCATCACTCAACAACCTTTGGGAGGAAAATCCCAATTCGGGGGACAGCGACTGGGTGAGATGGAAGTATGGGCTCTGCAAGCATACGGCGTTGCTTCTCTGTTACAAGAGATGCTTACTCTCAAATCCGATGACACACGAGGCAGAACACAGATGTATAAAGCGATCCTTAAAGGCGAGAAACTTGTGGAATGTGGATTGTCGGAATCGTTCTTGGTTCTCCTGCGCGAAATTCGTAATCTCTGTCTCCATCCGCGTATCTTCGACAAAAATGATCGTGAGATCGATATTCTGTGATTAGGATCAAGGCACGAGGTTCAAGGTTCAAGGTTCAAGGTCCGGAGTCAAGAATCGAGAGTCGAGATGTAAGGGCGATTCGAAGGCTCTGTGCCGCCTACGGCCATTCGCCCGATAACTGCACAGGGCAGGCCCCATAGGAATAA
>DOHL01000148.1:0-149 GCA_003535305.1 Candidatus Acetothermia bacterium | reverse complement strand
ATAGGAATAATATTCCACGGGGTAGGGTTCGTAGAGTTAAGAAATTCGTAGAGTTAAGAAAGAAGGAAAGGAAAGTTTTGGGTGTTGAGTTTTGGGTTAAGAAATGCAAGGGAGAGAAGGTTCCGGACTCTGAACCTCGTTCCTCGTTC
>DOHL01000047.1:7594-14155 GCA_003535305.1 Candidatus Acetothermia bacterium | reverse complement strand
CATGCGCCACAAGCAACTCACGTAGCCGCTCTTCTGTGAGGTTATGGACCCGTAACAGTTCATCGTATTGCCGGTGAAACTCCGCTTCGATCGCTCTATTATCGGCTCTGATCCGTTGCCGCGTGATCTCTTGTCCGAGCAACGTGTGGCGAATCACCCCTTCCATCGTCTGAGCACGCAATTGAAGTTGTAGTAATGCTCCGGTTACGCCTTGCAATAAAGGGGTAAACGGTTGTCCCATCTGTGCATGGAACTGCTCGTGCTGCTGGATAAGGTGTGTATGGGCTGCTTCGAACTGCTCCATTCCGATCTTCTCTCCATTTATCACTACAGCAATCCGTCCTACATTCTCACCGTCATGAACTACTCCTGGTCGGCGTATAAGGGCGTAGAGGCCTATGCTGCTGACGATAAAAGCGATAACAATACCCCAAATAATCGTTACCTTAAAACGAGTAAAGAATTGGTGCATATTTCCTCCTTCTTTCCTGTAAAATAATTTCGTCTTTTCACGTATAATGCTAACTACTTACATATGTCAATGATAAACGAACTCTTCCCGGTGATCAAGAAGACTGTGTTTTCTGTCTACTTTGCAGTCTCGGCAAATTGCGTCTGCCTGATCACATTAACCTTGATCTCTCCAGGGTAATTTATCTCGTCTTCGATTGCACGGGCGATGTCATAAGCCAATTTGGCCGACATATTATCGTCAGCGCGATCAGGTTGAACAATAACTCTCACTTCGCGACCCGCCTGAATGGCGTAAGCCTCGCGAACTGCCGGAAAGGAACGACAAATCTGTTCCAGATCTTTCAATCTCTGCACATACCGCGCAATCGTCTCCTGCCGCGCCCCTGGACGGGCAGCAGAAAGGGTGTCGGCCGCTTGCAATAGAAAAGCGGTAATCGTTTTCGGCTCGATATCTTCATGATGGGCAGCGATGGCATGGACGATCTCAGGGCTCTCTCCGTACCGCTGCGCAAGATTAGCGCTTATCAGTGCGTGCGCACCATCGACTTCATGGTCAACTGCTTTGCCGATATCATGCAGAAGGCCGGCCCGAATAACAATTTGCGGATTGACACCCAGCTCTTCGGCAAGCATCTTAGCGATAATGCTCACCTCCCGCGCATGGGTCAGTTGATTTTGGCCGTAACTGGTTCGGTAATTCAATTTACCGAGAAGCGTGGCAAGTTCAGGATGCAGATTGACTCCGAGATCGAACGCCGCCTTCACCCCTTCTTCTTTGATCTTTTCCGCCAAGCGCGCTTTTGCTTTACGGACCTTCTCTTCTATCTGTGCCGGGTGAATTCGGCCATCTTCAACCAGGCGCTCCAAGGCCATTCGCGCCACTTCGCGCCGTAAGGGATGAAAACATGACAGCACAACCATCCCTGGTGTGTCATCGACAAGTACTTCCACTCCTGTTAATGCTTCAAAGGTCTTTATATTACGCCCTTCTCGACCGATGATTCTCCCTTTGAAATCTTCTGAGGGGAGCGGAACAGAGGTGACGGCATTCTCTTCGATGTATTCCGCTGAATATCGCTGTACTGCTGTGGCGATGATCTGCAAGGCTCGTTGACCAGCCTCCTCGCGTGCTCGTTGTTCCACCGCTGCTATCTTGTGCGAAAAGAATCGTTGAGCATCGGCCTCTACTGTCTCCAAAAGATATTCTCTTGCCCTCTCAGCTGACCACCCGGATATCGTTGCCAGACGTTCCTCCAGTGTAGCGATGAGTTGTAATCCTTTCTCTTTTAGAGCTTCAAGTTGTTCCTCGTCCTGACGCAACGAATCTTCGATCTTCTCCAAGTAGTTGCTTTTTCTCCCCAACCGATCTTCGCGTGAAAGGATTCGTTCCTCAATTCGCAGCAGTTCTTCTTCGCGCTTGCGGATCTTCTCTGCCTGTTCTTCTCGCAGCGCTTGGATCTCTCTCTCTCCGGCAGCGATCTTCTGCCGTTTTAATTCTTCACCTTCTTCGCGTACTTGCTTAAGGTGCTCTTCTGTTATCTGATTACGGCGAAAATTGCCGATTAGAAAACCGATTACCAACGCTGCTATAATTCCTATCCCGATTACAATGTCAAACACCATCTTAATGTCACTTCCCTTCTACCATTACAAAGCATGGGCGCCATGCCGTCTGTTATTATAAGCAAGCTTGTCGTTATTATATTTAGCTACAAAGGAACCAAGGGCTCGCAGGGTTTATAGAGCTCGTCGGCAGAGGGGGATAGCGCATAGGGGCACAGCCTCTATTCATCATTTTCCCGCTTAATCTTAAATATCTACCTCTTTTTTCATCTCTTAACCCATAACTTTCTTATGTGTCTTAACAACTAAACAGTCAGCTTTTCTTTTTTGTTTCCGTCATCTTTAGCGTTGCCGGAAGAAACGAGAGGCTGAAGATAAGCGTGAAAGAGATTCCGAGCAATGCTGAAATGCCGAGCAGTTGCAACCCTGGTGTACGCGCTCCGACAAGACCGCCGAAGACGATCATCGTTGTCATCGACGTAACAATAATAGCGATCGCGGTCGTTGAAACGGCTCGTTCCACTGATCTGTTCTCTCCTCTCTCTTTCTCTTCTCGATAACGATGGAGAAGATGAATTCCATTATCAACTCCGATTCCAATAACTAGCGGTGAGATAAGTATATTGATGAAATTAAACTCCATTCCCAGCAGACGCATCCCTCCGAGCATCCAGATATATCCGAAGATCAGTGGTGCGATACTGATGAGTACAAGTCGTTTTCGATTGAGAACCCGCCATAGGGAAATTAAGATTAACAGAGCAGCTATAACAGTAGAGAGCCAAAAATCTCGCTCCATGTGCTGTTCCAGCCGATTGGTAACCAACGGCATACCGAAGAAGTCATCGGAGATGGCAGCTGCAAAATCGATGAATAGGGGTAGATTGCCGGCATGATGAATTGCCGGACTCATTCGCGTATAGACGATAAACCGATCATCCCGCGTGATATAACGGAACTTGATCCCATCCGGTAAGGTCTTTACGATATCACGGAGCATAGTCTCGATCGGCGGAAGCCCTCTTAACGTATCCAGATTGAGATCCAATCTTGTCAATGCCCTCTGCAAATCAATGATTAAGGTCTGCGCTGCTTGTGCATCTATCGCAGCGAGAACACTTTGTAATTCCCATAATTGGCGCTGCAGGGCAGCAGAGAGCAGGGCAACCGTTCCCCACCCGGAAATAGTCGCCATATACTGCATCATGCTCAGATCAGCGATAAGGCTCTTAATATAGGTGATCGTTCTCCCTTTATCGGCGATGCTCGCTTCGACAGTCGCTAATTGGTCAGCGTACGAGGAGATGTTCATCTCTCTCAACAGAACCTGTTGTTGAGCCAAGGTAACAGGAAGGAGATCCTTTGCTGAGCTTATGGTGTAGATCAGATCGCTCTGTTCTAATTGTGCTACCATCGCGGTAAGTTCTTTCTCTGAATCGGCGAAAAAGACGAAATAATTACCTATTCCTACTTCACCGAGACCGAAATAGGTATGTATCTTCGACAGAATACGGTGGCTCTCTACCCGGGGAATCAGATCAGCGCTAACAAACCGAAATCGTGTCTGTGCCGCTTGAAAAGAGACGAATAGGGTTAATATGATAATTACGACGAATATCGCTCGTCCTTTGCCGGTGATCCACTGAAAAAACGGTGATATCTTCGGACTGTAATTGATAATCACTCCTCTGAATCGGCGATGCAGAATACGATGTGCAATTGTAATAAGCGCCGGCAGCATAATAACAGTCGTCAAATAAGCAACGATGATCCCTATACTGGTGATGGCTCCCATTTCAAACAGGGCACGTGAACGCGCAAAAAGAAGGCTTAAGAAGACCAACGAAGTAGTAAGGGCAGCAGAAGCAGAAGCGCTTCCCTTCTGGAGAAGTGTCTGTAATAGAGCTCTATTCAGCGATGCTCCGTGTCGCCGTTCCTCAGCATAGCGGGTGATGAAATGGATTCCATAATCGATCCCCAATCCTAAGACCAGCGCAGGCAAAAACGACGTAAGTAAATTGAATCCGCCGACAGCAAAGCGGGCCCAAGCCACAGTAAAGACGATACTGATCAACAGAGGAATCGCTGCGATGACTACCCATAAGATCGACCGGAAGGCGAACAAGAACAGAAGAATGACACCGACAGCCGCGATGATTGTCGTTCTCAGCATATCCGTATTCACCACGGTGTCAGTCTCAACGGCAAAGGCATAGGAACCAGTAACACCTGCTTCAATGCCCTGTGCAGCGAGGCCGGCCTCATCCAACGCATTTTGCACGATATCAATTATCAGTCTACAGTAATCCAGCCCTCGTGCAGCAGAGAAGCGGGGTCGGATATTGATCAACAGCATGCTCCGATCACGTGAGAAGAACGGTTTACCTTCTTCTTGCTTGTCATTGTGGTCTCTTGCGCCGACGAAGATTTCCGATAGGTCGGTCACCGCAATGGTGACCTGTTCCAATCGATCGAGGTTGGCGATGGTATACAGAAGCGCGGCATTAAATTCGTATAGCTGCGACAAGTTGGCATGGATGGTATCGATCATCGGCGGAGTGATAATCCCGGCGAATGCATCATCCAACTCTGCGACGACCGTCTGATACGCCGAACTGAAATCGGTCCTTCCCGCCACCATTAATGTCTCTCCGGCCAAAGAGCGGCGGATTTGGACGACCTCCTCCTCAAGACGCTCGATTTTCTTGTGATCGAGCCCGTAAAGGACCATAAACTGTGCTGGTATATCTGGATGAGGCGCGCGTCGATAGGCTGCGGCGATGATCTCATCACTCTGGCGTAATCTGTAAGTTATCCCTGCCGCTGCATCGAGAAGAGTCCTCTCTCTCTCGGCAATTGTCATCTGCGCCGCGTCACGCAGCGAGAGAAGGATGACGAGATAGTCTACTGCCAAATATTTTTCTTTGGCGCGAAATTCGTTTATCAACTGATCGTCTTGCGGCAGTAAATCAAGGAAAGAAGTGCGAATAGGGATATCCCTGATATAGAATATCCCCGCAATAGTAGCTAAGAGAATAACAATCAGGACCGGCCAGGCATGGTACCGAGCCAACCAAAAGATTCCTTTAAAGACTCTCTCTTTTATCTTTCCCATAACCAGACGCCAGCGGTCAGCTTAAGCTGGGGTATCAAGCACAGCAGCCGTCTCTTTCAGGCTTGTGACATCGATATTGTACTGCGTCAGTTTGGCGGTCAACCTTACATTCTGTCCACCTTTGCCGATGGCCAGTGAAAGCTCGTCATCAGGAACGATCACTGTAGCGTTACGCGTAGCTTTATCAGTCGTTATCGAGATGATCGAAGCCGGTGCGAGGCTCCGCTTGATGAGCTCTTCTACATCTTCGCTCCAGTGTATGAGATCGATCTTCTCTCCATTTAATTCGCGTGTTATCATTCTTACGCGTGCCCCCCCTGCTCCGACGCAGGATCCTACTGCGTCGACATCGTCATCGAGTGACTCCACTGCGACCTTGCTTCGACGGCCTGCTTCGCGAGCGATTCTGCGCACCACTAAAGTACCATCTTCGATCTCAGGGACTTCCAAGCGCAACAATTGATGAACAAATTCAGGATGGGTCCGCGAAAGAATGATCAATGGATCACCCTGAGTTTTCTGTACACTGACCACATAAGCACGCAGCCGTTCTCCAGGACGATAGCGCTCGCCAGGGACCCTCTCCTCCTCTGGAAGAAGGGCCTCTGTCTCTCCCAGGTTAATCCATGCATCACGCCGTTCAAACCGATGGACCGAACCACCGATTATTGTTCCTGTTTTGTGTGTGTACAGATCATAAACGATTTCCCGCTTTTTGTTAATTATCGCGTGGCGGATCGTCTCTTCAGCCTTTTTCGTCGCGATACGGCCGAAGCGAGTGAGCTCGATCCGTTCTTCGTTGATAAATATATCGCCGGAGTTTCTATCGATTTCTACTGCAATCTTCTCCTCTTCAGCAATATCGTGTTCCAGGCGATAGGCAACGCCAAGGCCGTGCTTAATCGCCTCATAAAGATCATCGCGGGCTATTCCCTTCTCTTTTGCCATTTCCTCTAATGCTTCAATAAAGTCAATATTCATCGTATTACCGCTTAAGTATTCAAATCCCGCTCTTTAAGCTGCTATTTTCGGGCAAATGCGATACTATTATCAGAAATCTCTACGGCAGTTTGGCCGCCAGCACACGCAACATCTCCTCTCTATTTCTGTGAACCGGATTCAAGCAAAAGAATCCCTTTCACAAAGTTATCCTGGAAGAGAACTGTCTTCTCTTCCGCTATTCACTTTATTTTGTTACTATTATACGGGCAGAATCAATTTTCTACAACTATTGCCGCCGGAGGAGAAGAGAACACGTGGAAGAGAGGATATTCGACACAGCAGAAGAAGATGCAGGGCAGCGGCTCGATCGTTACTTAGCAGCGCTCTTTCCTGATCTATCGCGTAGCGCGATTCAACGCGCAATTCGCCGTGGTGAGATATCATTCAGCCATTCCAAGGCTCTGTGC
>DOHL01000047.1:0-7239 GCA_003535305.1 Candidatus Acetothermia bacterium | reverse complement strand
TGTGCCGCCATTCCAAGGCTCTGTGCCGCCATCCTGCTGTAACAGGTAAAACTGTGGTACCGAAAACACTCAAGCCGTCATTTGTTTTGCAAGGAGGAGAACGGATCATTTGGAAGAAGATGGAGCGTCCGCTCCTCGTGCCGCGACCGTTGGATATCACGATCATCCATAAGGACAATGATATCCTTGTTGTAGATAAACCGCCCGGTTTGGTTGTCCATCCAGGGGCAGGGACCGAAGCAGTGACTCTGGTGGAAGGACTTCTCATGGAGCAAAAATTGCCGGCAGGAGACGACCCGGTTCGCCCCGGGATTGTCCATCGGTTGGACAAAGAGACGAGCGGTGTAATGGTAGTGGCATTGACAAGCGCGGCCATGGAAGACCTTAAACAGCAATTTGCCGTGCGCCAGGTAGTCAAAAGATACCTTGCAGTAGTCGACGGAGTAATCGCCGAAGAGGAAGGTATGATTGACAGTCCGGTCGGTCGTGATATCAAGCGGCCGTGGCGGATGGCGGTCGTTACAGAAGGACGGAGCTCTCAAACTGAGTTCCGTGTGCTGAAGCGATCGGTAAAACAGACTCTTCTCCTTATAATGCCCAAGAGCGGGCGGACGCATCAGATACGAGTCCATATGAGCCATATCGGCCATCCGGTCCACGGTGATGCTCTTTACGGGGGCACCAAGGCAACTCGTCTCTTTCTTCATTCCTGGCGCCTTGCTATTTTTCATCCGCAAACCAAAGAATGGATGAAGTTTACATCGCCTGTTCCGCTGGAATTCAAAGAATTATGCGCAGCCTGACAATATCGCAGCCTGCGTGCTATTTGCCTTAACTTAGCGTCCTTCGGGCAGGCCCATCGGATAATACTTTTACAAGAGCCTCAGAAAATAGAAATTCCTATTCCTGTACTATTAAATTGATCTCTCCTTGTGCCGGCGAGTGTAATAAGATAAGATCAGCCTGAAATAAATTTCAGGAGGTGTGTGTAATAATGGGACAAAATTTTTCCAATTGGATCGATGGCGATGACCGCAAAGAACGGCTTGACCAATGGCGTCGACAAGTAAGCGGAAAGGGCAAGTGGTTAGCGATCCTGGCCCTGCTGGTCGGCTTGGGACTCTACACGATCAGTGGGATATTCACTGTCGGACCATCTGATGTGGGGCTTATAACGCGATTTGGCGCTTATAATCGAACCGTAGGGCCGGGATTGCATTTCCGGCTTCCCACGCCGTTTGAACGGGTTCGCTTAGTAGATGTTCTCGGAATACGCAAAGAGGAGATCGGTTTTCGCAGCGCTCCCCGCCATATCATCGTCGATGAGGAAGCGTTGATGCTTACCGGCGACGGAATCGTCCATGTCGAGGTGATCGTGCACTATCGCGTTCACAACCCACAAAATTTCGTTTTCCATGTCGATGATCCGACCGTTCTCGTCCGCCAAGCGACAGAGGCGATTCTGCGCGTCCAAGTAGTGAGGCACGGCATCGATGACGTGATGACCGTTGAGCGGGCGCCGATCGCGATGGAGACAAAACAGAAACTCCAAGAACTGCTGGATTTCTACCAGACAGGAATCGAAATCACGACTGTCCAGCTCCAGGATGTCACTCCCCCGCGGCGTGTAATTGCTGCGTTCGACGACGTGAGTGCGGCAATGCATGATCGGGAGAGGCTGATCAAAATCGCAGAACGCCATGCGATGGAAGTTATTCCGATAGCAGAAGGTGAGGCCTTCGAGATCATCGAACACGCCCGCGGCGTCAGAGAGGGACGGATCAAAGCGGCAGAAGGAAGTGTGGCTCGATTCAACAAGGTATTGGAACAATACTTGCTGGCCCCTGATGTAACAGCGGCGCGGCTCTATCTGGAAACGATGGAAGCGATCATGCCGGGGATGAAGAAGATCATTCTCAGTCACGGAGCAACCGGCATCCTGCCGTTATTGGACTTAGAGCGGCTTGCCGGTGGAGGTGAGAAATAATGAGAGGGATAATCTATATCGCGGGAGTAGTGGTAATACTGATAATCGCCTTCAGCGCGTTCACATTCACAGTGGATGAGACACAGACCGCCGTGCTTCTGCAGTTCAATGAGATAGTCCGTATTGTGCAAGAACCAGGGATTAGTTTCAAACTACCGTTAATTCAGAGTGTTGTGCTGTTGGACGCCCGCCTGCTCAATTTTGATATCCCACCGCGGGAGATCATTACCGTTGATCGGAAGCGACTGTTGGTCGATAATTACGCTATCTGGCGGATTGACGACCCCGGGTTATTCGTCGAGGCAGTGCAGGGATCTATCCCCCTTGCTTTACGGCGGTTGGATGGCGTGATATATTCGGATTTACGCGATGTCTTAGCTGAACATACTTTGGACGAAATCGTTTCCGAGCAGCGAATAGAGTTTCTGCAACGGATCACCGAGCTGAGTCGCGTGAAGTTGCGCGAGTTCGGAATCGAACTCGTAGATGTACGGATAAAACGCGCTGATTTACCGGCAGCGATCGAACAAGCGGTCTTCGATCGTATGATCGCCGAACGACAACGGGTCGCGGCCGAACTTCGGGCGGAAGGAGAGCGACGGGCACGGGAGATCACATCAGCCGCTGATCGTGATGTCGTAATCCTCTTGGCCGAAGCAGCAAGAGAAGCAGCAACGCTGATCGGTGAAGGAGAAGGACGAGCAGCAGCGATCTATCTCGCCGCCCATACTCAAAATCCCGCTTTCTTCCTGTTCTGGAGAAGCCTCGAGGCATATCAGGCCGCCCTGCTCGGAGGAACTACAGTTGTTCTGTCGACAGATTCCGACTTCCTTCGGTTCTTTGAACGGATAAGAGGGGATGTAGAAAGAGAATAGTTTGATAGTCACATTATTCACTGACACTTCGCGGTAAAGTAAGGTTTCAGTAAACCCGTTGCTACTGCGGGGAGCAAAGCTTCCGGCAGTAGTGCTGGTGGAAGAGATGAAAAGATCCTTCACAGACACTGGGAGCGCGAGCAGAACAACGCGGCTAAAAACTCGCGACAACAGAGAGTTCGCCGATGAGGCTATGATAAAATCTCGGGGAGTCAGCGGTATTTCCGATCGCGTAAATAAAGGCGAAGACGAGGCGCCAATTATCTGCTATCTGCAGAGTGGCGGTCGGTCGCAAGCTGGCGGCAAGATCGATTCCGGCAATCGTCTTTTTCGCTTCGCTGCGCAGTTCGATATGCGCAGATAGGCCATCGGCAATGTGATAGCTCAGCGTATTGCTGATCATATACGTTATTGTTGTCTCTTCCCGGCGTGTAACCGCACGCAGGGTGAGAGAGAAATCATTATGTAATGCGTCTGCAGGTTCCCACGTCAGCCCGGTGGTCAGGGCATGGGTGATCGTTGCCCGTCTCTGCCCGCGGAAGGTGACGGAGTTGGAAATTTTGCTGATCGTCAAATAAGGAATAAGGAATGGGATCCCTTGGTAGTCGATGCGCCCGCTTAACCGGTCGATCTGCTGTTGCCGCTCTTCCCATACTCCTAGTAGTTTACGCCGCAGGGTAAGAGCAGCGCCCAGGTTCCCTAATCCGGCACGCAGGCTCCCTGCGACTGTTATGTCGTCTCTTTCGCCATTATTCTTCCACGTCAGCGTGATTACAGGGGTGAGGCTTACACCGTGCAGATTGACACGAATGAAGCGGAAGCCAATATTGGCGAGATGATCTATCTGCAGGTCTTTGTCGGCCAGAGAGCGACTTGCTGTCAGATCATAGCGAGAGATCAAGGTCATCACTCCGAAGCGCTGTGACCACGCGAGCGTAAGACCTCCATGATCACGACCACTGAACCTGCCGGCGAAATAGGTCGTCGGTCGTGTCCAATTGGCAGCGAGCGAGAGATCTTCGGTTATCTGGTAGTGGATTTGCGCAACTACTTTGCTCTCACGGCGCGTCTCTTCAGTGGCGAAATCGCGGGCGAACGAGTCGATCCAACTCAGTGAAAGGGCGAGAGTATCATGGAAGAATCGTGTGTCGATATCGATGGCATACACGAAATTTTCTCGGTCAAAGCCAGCTTGATATCTAACATCATCGACCAGATTATACGCAGCGGAAAGAGTGAGCTGTCCGCCGAACTTCCATGTCAACGCAAGTCCATGGCTGAGAAGGGTCCGCGGGGTATCCCCTGTCATATCGATCCTCTGATAGGCGTGGGTCGCAGTAAGTGAGACTCCGGTTGTAATGGCGTGCGTGCCGCTCAAAGTCCACCCTGTGCGATCACGACGGTCTCCTCTGCCGATCGCAGTGAATTGAGGCGAAATCTTTTCAAATGTGCCTGCAAGCTGAAACCCACCGAAATCACGCTGGAAAGAGGCGCTAAAAAGCATCCCTCTATCGCTGTACTCATCAGCCGGAATGTCGATAAAGCGGGTGATATCCCGGCCGTCGATCTTCGTATCATAACCGGTAAATTCCACTTTCTGCTGATCATCGATTCGCCATAGCGAGAGATCGTAATCTGCTGTGGCGCGGGAACCGGCCCAGAGAGCGCCATTAGGAGCGATCGCAATCGCCGTGATAGCTGTTGTGGCAATCAGTATATCGCCCTGTACGGAATAAAGGCCGCGATCAGTACCGAAGAAGAGTTCACCATCACGCTGCGCAAGGGAATGTACGCGCTGCCTGGAGATGACCCAACCGTCAAACTCGCCGTCGACGAACAAGCGCAAGCCACGGGCACATGCAACATAAAGAACGGATTCCACTAATAGTAAATCGGTTATCCTGTCCCCTTTTGTTCCAGGAATGGTAGTGAACACCTCGTCTGCAACCTCGAATCTGATCAACCCGTTGTCAGTGCCGAGATAGATCGTTTCGCCGGCATCGACGATAGCGAAGATTGTGTCGCTGATCATCTGCGGATGGCGCGCTATGGTATAGATAGTCCAGCTCTCTCGATCATCGATCTGCGCGATCGGAACGCGGGCCAGACCGGCTGTAGTGCCTATCCACAGTATCTCTCCGATGACAGCGAGCGAGTAGACCGTCTCATTAGGCAGACCCTCCTCGCGAGAGTAGCGACGCCAGTTCTCTACCCAATCGAGCGGAGCCACTCCGTCCAGTGTAACGACGGTCAATCCGGCGTTGGTGGCAAAGAAGGCTTTATTGTCAGTGCCTGTCATCGCGTAGACACGGCGGCCGGAGAGACCGTGGAAAGTATCGTAACTACTCCAACTCCCGTGGCGATAGACGCTGATCCCTCCCAGATGTGAGAAGAAGAGATACTCTCCGATAGGTACGATATCCGTTATCTCATTGGGTTTATTACGCCGTAGATTATCATCGAGGGGAAAGCGATTATCTGCCCAGCCAACGGTGAAATCGGCAGCAAAGCCAGGACGGTCTACTCTCCCTGCAACGCCGACAACGGTATGCATATTCGGCATGGTGTGAGCCTGGTCTCTCTCTTCGGCTGGAAGGGGCGTGTCCGCTCCGCGCAGCAAGCTTATGCTGATCGCAAATTCTTCACTTATGGGAAAGTCGAGGACAACCCCGTAGAAGGTTCGCTGATATTCGGCGAATCCGCCCCACCAGCCGCGGGCGCGTTCGAATTCTACGCGGATGATGTCCTCTTCTCCCACATGGTGGAAGATGATCAACAGGCCGATTTCATAGTCAATTGAATAATCGATAGCGTGAGTGAGAAGTGTATCATTGAGATAGACCCGCACGCTGTCAGGGATTAGAGCCAGTCCCAACATAAACATGTTGCCTGTGATGGCGTAGTCAAAGGCAACACGCACTGCATGCTCCTCGCCACGGAGAAAATATGGAGGGAACTTTAGCTCAATGATCCCTTTGTCAGGGAAGAGAGCGAATCGGTAAAGATCGCCGTCGATAGGCTTAAAAATCCGGTTATCAAAACTGATTTCCACGACCACGGAATCCGGGATGATTCCGCGTCGCCCGAGATCGTAGAATCGCTGTCGCTGTATATCGGTCAATAGATGGATAGCATCGTCGATAACGATCTGCCCATAGCCGGCAAGCGCAGCAAGGAAGGCCAATTCATAGCCAGACCCCTCGTACCAGGGGTAAGTTCTGCGTGCCTCCTCGATAAGCCCGTGTTTGATATTATAAGCGTTGATATAATCACGAATTCGCCGGCGTAACAGACCGTTCACCCCTTGGCGCAACAACAGATAATCCGCTTCACCGCGCACGATAACGAACTCTCCTTTTGTCAGTTCAGTTTGCAGTTCTTCTTCGATAACTGCAAGTAGATATTCAAAGCCGTGGTCGATCAGGAGGGCTCGTAAAGAAGGGGAGAGATCGAACCGCACATAGCTGCGGGAGAAATCATCGATAAACGGCACGGTGAGAACGAGATAATCGAGGCCGGCAAGATGGCGGCGATAGGGCGGCACTTCCCACGGTCGAGCAGGAACCTGCCGGGAAAAAGTGATTTCCGCCCGACTCGTCATGCCGCGAAAGATCTTCTGCTGGGGAATTCCCTGCATCTGCCCGATCACAGCGCGGAGCGTGCCCCTTTCATGGTGGTATTCCACTTGCAACCCCAACAGCGCTGGGGGAGAAAAGAATGCTCCTTCACCGGCAAAGGTGACCCCCCCCAACAACCCCTGCACTCTCTCCGTATCGAGACTGATAGAGAACTCCTGCATGTGCAACGGGCGTTGATCATCGATCTGTGCTGCGATTGTCAGCACGCCGAATGCAGTGCCGCTGATATCGGCCACCAATGACTGATCAAAGATGAAGTGTCCTGGTGTAACGCCAAATCTTCCCAACCCGCGCAGATCTCCGATTCCATAACGAAGTGTCCACGTCTTCTGTCCGAAGATATCGATCTGAAATTGCTCATCATCTTGGGCGAATACCGGATGAACAATTACGATAACAGCAATGATAGCAAGAACTCCCAGCAACGATCGGTATCCGCTATATTGACCTTCTCTTTGACCGGATCTCATCCCACTACTCGCTCCGTTCGTTTGTCAGATGGCGCAGATCTATTCTACTTGACATTGGCATATTGATTAAATTGTAACCCAAGTCGCGTTCCATGCCAGTTATGGCGCCCTCGCTGCAACCAAGAAATGCTCGGTAAACCCTGTCCCCAAGTATTAAGGTTCGAGGTGCGAGGTGCGAGGATCGAGGTTAAGAAAGAGGTAAAGGAAGGTGATGAGGAAAGAAGGTTTTGTGTAATTAGTGTGTAATTGTACAGTTTCACCTGATTATG
>DOHL01000046.1:5385-9407 GCA_003535305.1 Candidatus Acetothermia bacterium | reverse complement strand
CCCATCGTTAAAAAGGATTCCTCACGCTCCCGGCAAGATAAATCAAATTCCTTTCTCTCGCCAAGACGCCAAGAAGAATTAATTTCCATCCTTATTGCCTGTCATTCTTTTTTTCTGTTGTTCTTGGTGTCTTTGCGAGAGACTCATCTGTTGAGTATTTCTCTGGGTTACCTTATTAGTTTACCAGCTGGGCTATAGCAAGCGCGTCGACAGGACATACCTCCACGCACAACCCACAACTTTTGCAACGCTCGACATTGATCTCAACTATCTTCTTTTCCAGGTTGAAGATGATGGTGTTTGCTTCAGGACAGGCAAAGATGCACTGTTTGCAGCCAATACACTTTTCTTCTATTACAATCGCGGGCACTCGATACCTCCTACGCTAAAATTAGGTTTCTTTCATTGATGTATATGCCGCTCGTATCGCTTTCATGTTCTTTTCTACGAGTTCTTGTGATTTTGCATATTTCCGCTTGAGCACATCATCGAGCGCGGCAGTCGTTGCTGAAGCGATAAATTTTCCTTTGCCGAATCGTTCCGAAATCGCCTCCTCCAGGCTTTCTAATGTGACCATATCGGTAACACCGAGCAAAGCGCCTAACATTACCATGTTAGTTGCCAGTTCTGTTCCCGCTACTTCTTGCGCGAACTGCGTAGCCGGGATGTATCTGACCTGCGCGTTCAGCTTGGAGAGCTGCTGTAATTCACTCTTAGACAGAAGATCCTTACTGCTGCTGTTGATAATAACCAGCCCATCCGGTTCTATTCCCTCGTAGAATGGCATCGTATAGCTTTTCCCTTTTGTAATTACCTCTTCATGGAAGGTTAAAATAACATTGGGATACGTTACCTCTCCTTTCTCGTATACTGCTTCATCAGCGATGCGTAGGTAGCTCTCTGTCGGGGCAAGTCGTTTTTCCGCCCCGAAGAATGGAATGACGATACTATATTTACCGTCTTTCACCGCGGCAGAGCCCAATATATTGGCTGCGGTAACCATTCCCTGCCCCCCTAATCCAGACATTCGGATGCTAAACTTCATTATTCCCCTGCCTCCTTCAATAGTTGTTCCGCTTCAGCAGAGATGTATTCCACCGGTTTAGAGTTGAGTTCTTTTGCCTTTTTCAGCGTCTCTGACGGTGAAAATTTATAGTTGGTCGGACAGGGCACCAGTACTTGAATGTAAGTGGAGCCGATTTCCCGTGCCACTAAAATAGCTCGACGGACCATTTTTCCTAAGCGTCTTGCAAGAGCCGGATTTACAGCAGCTACATAAGCGCAACCAGCTGTTTTGGCCAATTCAACCAGCGGAAGCTTAGGGTATTTCTTCCCGGTGGGCGCCATATTTACGGCTACCCCCTGTCGTGTCATTCCGCTCTCCTGGCCACCGGTATTGGAGTACCCCTCATTGTCCAGCATAATCGTGGTGAACTTCTCGTTACGGAACCACGCGTGCATTGTGGAGGAGAACCCGATATCACCTACGCCGCCATCGCCGGCTATGACCACTACATCCTTGTGTTTATTAGGATATCGTAACCGCAGCGCTCGCGATAGACCAGTTGCTATCGCCGATTGATTGCCGAAGACCGAATGTATATTGTGGAGTGCCAACTGAGGCATGAGAATGGAGTTACATCCCGTGGTTCCCACGACGATCGTATTCTCTGGAGAAGGAAGAGAGGCGATGGTCAAGCGTATCCCGATAGCTAAACCACAGCCTGCACAGAGGGGATGTTCTTCGATTAATTCTTTAAATGTACCTAAATCTCCGAGACCTAAATCCCTGTCAAATGGACCCTCTACCACTAACTGTCGATATTCCTCCGGCATAATATCTTCAAAGCCTGGAGATATTGTTGCTATGCCCTTTTTCATATCACATCATCCTCCCGTTCTTCTTTATTTTATCGAAAATGATCTTGGGGGGCATCGTCATACCTCCGAACACATGTGGACCGCTTTCAACTTTTCCTGAATCTTTGATCCGTGATTTGATCTCTCGCGCAAGCCATCCAGTGATATTATGTTCGGGTACAATAATTCGTTCCGGCCTTTGCGTTAGTTCTATGATCTCTGCTTCGGGGAATGGCCGTAACACCTTGACTTTCACCAGTCCGACATCGATTCCTTCCTTCCGTGCCTGTTCCATTGCCACCCGGGCTTGTGCTGCTGCTGTTCCTGATGCGATAAACAGGATCGATGCTTCGGGATAAGTGACTTCAACTGAGCTTCCCAAATAGCGAATAATATGCTTGCGCGCACGCTCTCTTGCAGCATGGATCTCCTGCTGCCAACTAGCATGGGCGTTGTAACTTATGTAATTACTCTTCATCACAAATGGATCGCGCATCTGTCGTATCGGCGGAGTCTCCATGTCCATAATCGGAACAGGAGACAAACGGGGATCATATGGTGGAAGCATCTCGTTCTCAGGAGGTAGTTCCACGATCTCACGGGTATGAGTGACAAAGAAGCCGTCAACGCAGACTCCGACCGGTATATGTACATCCGGCTGCTCTGCTACCAGATAGGCTATCAGCGTCATGTCAAAGAATTCTTGTGGATTCTCCGCATGAAAGATGAGCATCCCTGTATCCATCAGCCAGCCGATCTCGATATTATCGGGCTGAATGGTTAGAGGAGAATTTACTCCACGGCACATGAATGCACATACTGCCGGCAGACGTGCGCCGGCCCAGGTGGGAAACATCTCGAATGCTCTTAGTGTCCCTGGCCCGGAAGTAGCGGTGAACGTCCGTACTCCGCCCATCTTGGCTCCGGCAATGGCACTCATTACAGCAAACTCATCCTCTCCTCGGTAGTAATCCTTTATATACCCTTGCGCGTACAGATCACCTACGATATGTGTTGCTTCGCTCTGTGGTGTGATCGGATAGGTGACGACTATATCAATGTTGGCGCGTTTGACCGCCTCGGCGACCGCTTCATTTCCGATCAAGAACTTCTTCTCGCGCGGTGCTTTGTTGAGTAAATATTCAGCGTCTACTACTTTTCGCTCGACCATCAGTGTACCCCTACTTCTATCTTTGCCTCTTCGACAATTTCCGTCAATTTGTATATCTCAGCCACATGGACATCACGCAATGAGACCATTGCATCTTCATGCCCGAACTCTCCGCATAGGGCGATCGTATAACAGTCTGTTCCCCCGCGGACGATCTTCAATGCTAAATTAGCATAATGGCAGTGCACACCGACAAAAACACATACGTCTATGTCGTTGTGCCAGATCGTTAGATTGGGATGGTTGGGATTGATCTCTATTTCAGGATTGATCATCGGATACTTAGGTCGATAATCCGGCATAGGAATGATCTTTGCTCCTACTGCTTCTGCCAGCGCTTTTACCGCTTGTGCTTTTGCAATTGCTTGGTCATTCCATGCCCATAGGACGAGCGGCCCAGGGAAGAAAGTCGGATTTTTCGCGGTGAGTAATTTTTCCGCAATTTCGTCCATCGCCTCTCTTTCCGGGACAATCACGCCCTCGATCAATCCCTCGCCCGGCTCAGGAAGTACTATTCCCATAGACGCCGCTGCTGGAGACAGATAACCCTCCGGGCCGACAACGACTCGATATTTACTCGATAACATCTATTATTCCTCCTCTTCTCCAGCTGCGATACTTTACGTACCTAGTCAACGCCACGAGTATCTTTAAACGAGCAGCAAGTATAAATAATCTTACTGTGAAAGTCAATGCAAGGGAAAGAAAATAATAGGTTATGGGTTAAGAAGGATCGAGGGACGAGAATAAAGGAACGAGGATAAAGGAACGAGGATCGAGGATAAAGGCACAAGGAGAAGGGAAGTTTTGAGTTATAAGTTTTGGGTTTTGGGTTAAGAAAGGAAGGTTGGTAGTTCGTGGTCCAAAGTTAAGAATACCACCTGATCTCGTTTCTTTATTCTTGTCCTCGTGCCTTTATCCTCGTTCCTCGTAAACATTCAATAAACTCATACTGACTGAAATATGGCAGGCCCTGTGCAGTTCCCTGCCT
>DOHL01000046.1:1176-5020 GCA_003535305.1 Candidatus Acetothermia bacterium | reverse complement strand
CTTCATGGGGCCGTGCCCCTACTGCTACAGAGAATATAGAAAATATGATGCTCAGAAGATTAACAAAGCCGAATTCGGGCAACGCTGCATCCTTACATGGGCTTACAAAGTCAATCGTTAGGCGAAATACTCACCACCGGAGTCAAGGAGTACAATGAATCAAGAAATTGTTATACGAAAGGTCCAATCCGGCGAAGATGAGGCTGTCTGGAAAATCGCTAAAACACTGGGCATGCTGGAGCGATATTACTTCTATTATCTGGCCTATAAACCATGCAAGGCCGATGCCCTGGTTGCCGTTGACGGGAAGACGATTGTTGGATGTGTTATTCCCCTCATTGACACTCATGCTGGAGAAAAGGTGGGTATGGTTGAAGGAATTTTCGTTGATCGTAATGTTCAGGGAAAAGGTGTGGGCAAGGCATTGGTAGATGCCGCTCTGTCTCATTTTCAGAAGGAAGGATGTAAAACACTCTATTACATAGTAGACCGCTTCAATTCACCATCCTGGAATATGGCCTTGCACCGTGGGTTCGACCTTTTTGAGTTCAATGAGCAACTCAGGCTCTTTGGGTGGAAAATCCTTTCACTGTGGTGGGTTAATGGCTACTTATGGGATCCCGGTACTTTTCTTCTACGGAAGACCGGCAAAGAGAGCCGGATAACGAGAGAGGCCGGAGCAGGATGGCATTTTCTTCTCGCCTGGCTGGGCTTCAGTCTCGTTCTCTGGATGGTGGGCATCAGGCATGATGCCCCCTGGCTTAACTACGCCCCTTTTGTTTTGGGCGTTGCTGGGGTAACTATCTTCGCCCACGAACTTTCACATAAGCTCATTGCCCGCTTCCTCGGCCTTAAAACTATTTTTAAGGTTTGGGAATCAGGGCTGGTGATCAGTGCCTTATTGGCTCTACTGGGTGTTTTAATTCCCTTTTATGGCTCTACTTTCATCAGGCAAAAAGATTGGTCATATAACAAGGACGTCAAGAAGATGGGGTTGATTTATATGGCAGGCCCGGCTGTCAGTCTGATATTGGCTTCCTGCTTTTTGGCTCTGGCTTATTGGGCAAATACGGAAGTAGGGGCGATTCAAAGGCTCTGTGCCGCCTACGGCCGTTCGCCCCTACTGGGGACAGTTGGGTTTTGGGCAAATTCCGCCATGGTTTTCTTCAACCTGATTCCGCTATTTCCTTTTACACCATTCGACGGCAAGAGGATATTTCTTTGGAATAAGACCCTCTGGTCATTGTTGGTTATATGGCTTATCCTGCTACTGGGCGTTAAAACATTTTTATAATTAACACTATTTAAGGTGAGAGGTGCGCAAAACTAACTGTTCTTGCTATAATTAAATATCCCCTCGTTTGCACTATCGCCTAAACGAGTTAGGCGACATGGCTATTTATAGAGGAAAGATGTAGCAATGTACAATAAGTTTGTGTTGAAAGTTAAAAAAATCTGTCCGGCCCCAGGATATATCTTAGATATTGGATGCGGAGTTGGACACGATTTGAGGTACTTCCAGGAATGCGGGTGGAAGGTATACGGGATTGACAACAATGCTGGGAAAATAGAAAAGGCAAAGACTTCTTGCGGTGTAAATGGTGTGCAAGTCGGCGATATTTTGCAACTACCATTTCGGAACGAGTTTTTTAACGTTGTATATTGTCGTAATGTCCTGCATTATTTGAAAATCGAAGAAATCCCAGTGGCTATTAACGAATCACTTAGAGTTCTTAAGAAAAATGGCTATCTCTTCTTTATGTTCTTTTCAACCAAAGATAAAGCCAGACATGGGAATACATTGTTTCTTTCGGAACAAGAAGTGGATGGATATTTTGGCAATTGGACCCTTATTGAGAAAGCAGAAGTTTCAGTTGAAGAATCCCACGGTGGGTCGGGATTGCACGAACATACTTTTTGGCAAGTGATAGGAAAAAAGTGATGTTTGCGCCATGCCGTATAACACAGTGTAAAAGACTACGCTTCGTTCCGTCTAAATTCTGCTTACGCAGAACTTCTTTTACACCGATACCGTTATACGCTAATTTTGGAAAATTAAGAAAACACCATCCTAATCCTGAAAGAAACCGTTTACTATATCAAATCCGGTACATGCTTTTTTAACCTCAATCCTTAAACCTCAATCCTCGCACCGCGATCCTCAAACCTATACCTTAGTGTTTGTGTTTATTCACCGCTCCTGATATGCTTTTGAGTAAAGTAGGAGGTTAACGTAATTGAATCGCAATTTGGCCGATCTCGCTGCTGCCATTCCAAAAGAGATGAGAAAGGGCATGCCGCAGATCAACCAGCAATCGTTACAGCTGCTGGTAACGGGTATCAGCTATGACTCGCGCGCGATTGGGCCAAGGATGATCTTTGTCGCGATCAGCGGTTTCAATGAAAACGGCCATCGCTATATCGATAGCGCAATAGAACGTGGCGCCTGCGCTGTTTTCGGCGAACAGCAGATAGTAAACTGTAGTGTTCCCTATTTTCGTGTCGCTAATTCCCGCCTTGCCATGGCTCATCTTGCCGCTGCTCTTTTTGCTGATCCAACGCGTAAATTATATACCGTCGGGGTGACGGGCACGAACGGAAAGACGACGGTAGCCCATCTGACCGCAGCGCTTCTCGGCAAGGAGAAGACCGAACTGATCAGCACCGTGACCAATGAGGGGACGGCCATCTCAACGATTACCACGCCGGAGTCGCCCCATATTCACGAAACAGCATTCCATGCTCTCCAGAGCGGGAAAGAGAATTTTGTCCTTGAAGTATCGTCGATTGCAGGAGTTCTCTACCGGACGGCGTTGATCGATTTCGACGTCGCGCTGTTCACCAATTTCAGTCGCGATCATCTCGACTTTCACAAGAGTATGGATGCATATCGCCATGCCAAAGTGCGCCTTGCCCGCGATCTCAAACCTGAAGGGCGGGTGATCGCCAATATCGATGATCCTGTCGGCCGCACCTTCCTCGCAGAAAGTCCAGCTGAGCCGCTCAGTTACAGTATCGCTAACAAAGCTGATCTGATGGCGAACGAGCTCCTCCTCTCTCCGCATGGATCGCAGTTTGTCATCAGCTATCAGGATGAACAGGTAAGAGTGAAGACCAGATTGATCGGGCGCTATAATGTTTATAATGCGCTTGCCGCGGTCGCAGTGGGGCTTGACTATGGCCTATCTTTAACCGATGCTGGGGCGCGATTGCAAGATATACCCGCAGTGGCAGGGAGGTTTGAGCAGTATCAGACGCGCAACGGCGCTGCGGTGATCATCGACTTTGCGCACAGTCCGGATGCGCTGGAGAAGACACTGATGATGATCAAAGAGATCTATCGCCCTTCGCGGTTAATCTGTCTCTTCGGTTGCGGCGGCGAGAGTGACGGCGGCAAGCGACCAATGATGGGAAAGATAGCAGGACAACTCGCTGATTATACGATCATCACCACTGACAATCCTAAACGCGAGGATCCTGAGAAGATCATCGCGCAGATCGAAGCGGGAATGGCTCGCACTAACGGAGAATACGAACGGATAACCGATCGTAAAAGAGCGATCCGTAGAGCAATCGCACTGGCTGCACCAAATAATATCGTGTTACTTGCCGGGAAAGGGCATGAGCAGAGCCAAATCTTCAAAGATAAAGCAGTGGCGTATAACGATTATCAGTTCTTAGTTGACGCGGCATTGATCGTCGAGAGTCCACGGCCAAGAGGCCGGAGTTATGAGTGATGAGTGATGAGTGATGCGTGATGAGTGAATGGTAAATGGTGGATGGCCTGGAAGCAGTGCTGAGTGACGGGTGATGAGTGACGGGTGAAGATAGAAGAATGGTGAAT
>DOHL01000046.1:0-948 GCA_003535305.1 Candidatus Acetothermia bacterium | reverse complement strand
GCTGGGAAGTTGAGAAGTTGAGAGGCTGAGAAGATAAGGGAAATTCGGGACCAGTAAAATCAGTCCATGGTCAAGAGTCCACGGCCGAGAGGCCGGAGTGATGAGTGATGTTCACTATTTTCTATTTTCTATTCACTATTTTCTATTCTCTGACTTCTGATGGCTGTGTTATTACTCAACCTCTCAACTTCCCAGCTTCTCAACTTCACGAAAGATGGCGCTGCGAGCCCTTTAATCTCCGCAGTATCTCTTTGATGTGTTCTACGACTTCATCGACAGTCCCTGATGCATCGATAATATAATCCGGCGCACTCCGTTGGTCCATTTCGCGCTGGATATCGATAATCCGTTCGATCTTTTCTTGGGTTCTTTTATCCCGTCCTTTAAGCCGGGCAAGCTGCTCTGACCTACTCAGTTCAAGTTGGATGATAATGTCGAACAGATCAAGGTCGACGTGGGGTGAATTAAGGAGGAGCGCCCCTTCGACGATCAACAGCTCTGTTCCACGTTGCTGATTAATACCGATCTGTTCTTGCAACTGCTCTATCACCGCGGGATGAATGATCGCATCGAGGTCGGCCTGTGCTTTGTTGTCAGAGAAGACGAGACTCCCCAGGCGCGCGCGATCTATCTTACCGGAACTGGCGACGACTCCCTTTCCGAACCGGCGGACGAGCCGTTGGTAGATAGCGGTGTGCGGCTGGTATGTCTCCCAAGCGATGCGATCGCAATCGAGCGATTCCACTCCTGCTTCTTCGGCCAATTTACGCGCAACAGCGCTCTTGCCGCATCCGATGCCACCGGTCAGACCGATCACTTTCATCTGTTCTCCTCTGTTTTTAGCTGTCAGCGATCTAAAGTCCAAAACCCAAATTGCCCTACGCAAAATAACCATTTTTTTGGCTTTTAGCCATTAGCTTTTAGCTATTAGCTATAGCCAAGATCTTC
>DOHL01000095.1:2516-6902 GCA_003535305.1 Candidatus Acetothermia bacterium | reverse complement strand
CCCCGCGTTGGAACTGTCTCAGCATCGTTGTAGAGTTAAAGGAGAAGATAAAAATGTTGTTTTTCGATGCCCACTGCGACACAGTGATCAAGGTGCTGGCCAAGGAATTTGATTTCCTAACAGGGAATGGGAACGGATCGGTAAGTTTTCCGGAGATGGTGCGCGTTGGAGCGTGCACCCAGCTTTTTGCCTGTTTTGTGTTGAGCAAAACTTATCCTGACCAAGCGCGGCAGCGTGCAGAAGCGATGATTGAAACGATCAACAGAATGGCCGCAGCAACAGAGGGAAAGATGAAGATTGCTCTTACTGCAGATGATGTGGAATCCGCTTGTACCGGTGGTCCGATAGCCGCAATTATCGGCCTTGAAGGAGCTGATCCTCTGAACGGAGAGGTAGAAGCATTACGCCATTTCTACGCATTAGGGATACGCAGCCTGATTATCGCTTGGGCTGATAATCCTTTTTCTGGCGCTGTGTTCGGCTCTGGCTCACCTTTAACCGCTAAAGGAACGGAGTTAATCGAATTAGCGGAAGAATTACGTGTTATGGTCGATCTGTCCCATATATCAGATAAAGGATTCTATGATGTCCTGCAAATTTCCCGCCGGCCGTTTATCGCCAGTCATTCTAATTGTCGTGCAATCTGTTCCAGCCCGCGTAATTTAACTGATGACATGATCCGTAAACTCGCTGATCGTGGCGGTGTAATGGGAATAAATTTCTTTTCAGCATTTCTTTCTCCACATTTTTATCAGCGAGTGTCGGCGCTGCGTAAACAGCTCTCTGCATGTTCTGATAATGATCGACACTCACAAGAAAAACAAATTAAAGCGGATCTTGCTGCTTTAGAACGTCCCAAGATCGATTGGATCGCCCAACATGTAAAACACGCTGTAAATGTGGGAGGAGAAGATTGTATCGCGCTTGGCGGAGATCTGGATGGAGTTACGAGCACACCACAAGGAATTGATGGAATCGGCGATTACCCAAAGATCGCTCAATTATTGGAGAAAGAAGGGTTTACTTTGACCCAAATAGAGAAGATTTGCTTTCGTAACTTTACCCGTGTCTTTACTGAAGTTTTACCGCAAGGTTGATTAAATTTCCATTGTTGCCGGCAACGAACCGACGCAGATAAAATACCTACGATGACCTTAGCCAATAAAATCACGATTTTGCGGGGAACGTTGATCCCCGTGGTTATTTATTTACTCTTCCTCGACAAACGAGAGATGGCGTTGGCAGTCTTTCTTCTTATCTGTATTAGTGATTCTATTGATGGGATGATCGCGCGCAGGCGAAATGAAATTACGACATTAGGTAAAATCCTCGACCCTGCGGTGGATAAGCTCCTTTACGTTTCCGTTCTAACTGTGCTTGTCTTTGTCACCACCGATATCCCGCTGGTTTTATTGATTTTCTACCTGATTCCTCACATCACCCTGATTATCGGCGCCGTAGTCCTTTATCGCAACCGACGACCAGCGATCGCTGCTCGCTTCAGCGGTAAAGCAGCGGCATGGGTAACCATTATCGGGATCAGTTTTATCTTCTTGCAGTGGCCGTATGGATTGGTGCTCCTCATCATCGGAACAGGGCTCTCTTATATCGCAACACTCCATTATTTACAGGTCTTCCTCCGCATGGAAAAAGACTCACAATAGAGTTTAGCCGGCAGGCTAAAAAGTGGTGTCTCGCGGCTAAACTAAGCGCACCGGTCCATAAGCTCGATGACGTATTTTTCACGCAAGGTAAGCTTCTAATTAGGGCTTGTGGGGATTATACCAACAATCAGTTGGTTTGTCTGTAAGGCTTTCAGCTCTAGCTCGGCAGTCGAAGCATCCATAACGATATTCACAGTCTTTGCAAGTTTCTATCTTATCCTTGGTTAATCCCCAAACTTGCTTCAATCCATCTGAAACAATGATATCAGACAGGATTTGTCGTTTCACATTCCCCAGGACTACGTATTGTACACAGGGACAAGGCAAAACGTCTCCTGTAGGAGTGATGGCTATCTTCCCCCCCCTCAAGCAATTGTGGCCATGTAGTTTAGCTACAAAGTCCTCCTTGCTAGTCTTTGGAAAGGATAGCTTCTCATCTGACGGGATAAACTCTTCGGAAGCGACGGCACAACCACGCCCGGCTCGTAATACTCCACCGGCTCTCACCCGGTCGACACATAGCTCTTCTTTTGCGAAGCGAATAGTTTCATTTAAGCTGTTCTCATTTTGGGGTATTACAATTACTCCAATCCGCAGAGGAATGTCCTCTGACACAAGCTCTCGAATACTCCCGACCGTTCTTGCGAAACTTCCTTTAACCGTTGTAATTGAGTCGTGTAATTTGTCGTCCGGGGCGTAAAGGGATGTAGCGACCCGAACATTGTGCTGTTTGAAAAACTTCGCTATCCTCGAAGTAAAAAGGGTAAGGTTGGTAAAAACCTCGACTCTAATTCCCTTCTCTTCACATGCAGGAATGAGATCAAGAAGTTGATCCTCCATGAGGAGTGCCTCTCCTCCTGTAAACTGGACTGCAGAACAGCCCAATTCGGCAAGTTGCGAAATCAGGTGTCTGAAGCCCTGGCTCAACACAATCTCTTTTTCCGACAATCGCGGCGGTCCGCTATCTCTATAGTAATGAATGCAATGTAGGTTACAACGATCTGTCAGTACGAGCCAGGCAAGTCGGAGCTCCCAGTCGCAGGGAGGGGGAGGGAGATCCTTATACGACTTGGGAGGATGTGTTGGTCCCTCGTACCATCCTCCCAGCTCCCGCTCGGCCAGTTTGTTTAAGAATCCAATAGTTTCATATAGATTATTGTCAGTCTGTGTAATGATTTCTTTAGGTGTTTGCCCTATCAACGCTAAATCTAAGACATTTTGGAAAGCGTAATCAACAGAATAAACATTGCCTTTGGCAAGGTTATAAATTGCGCTATGTTTAGCTCCCTTGACAAGATAAACATCTTCATTAAAGGAAAATTTCTTGTCAAAGTGGTTTACCGAGCAAAATGTTTCCGACCATCTTTTCAATTTTTTTAACATATCACGCGAACAAACCTTTTCAGCAGTAAACTCATTTTAGACCAGTCTAACAATCTCCCTGGAGAACTTGCGCTCGATCACCCAAGTCCTCTCTCCCTCAGGGATTTCCCCAGCATGGTCGAAAGGTACGAACTCTAATTGCCAGTCTGAGAGCTTTGGTTTTCCTAGCCTTTCCCATTGCTCGCAAAAGATCTTCAAATCCTGATAGAGGGATTTATCGCCATATAACACAAGCTTATCGCGTTTCACTACGATGACCCCCTTCTCTTCATCCCAGAGGCCAAGGCCACTCCCAAAAGTCCTCTCATCAGCGATGGTCAAAAAGAAGGGGAAAGAGCAAGATTCTACCCATTGCTTCTTCTCCCTGAATTTTTGCATCTCTTCTAAAAGGTCAGGGAGAGGATATTCAGCTGCGGGCTTTTTATCGCGGAGAGTAGCCTGGATAGCAAAAGGTACTCTTTGTTCGATTGCAAGCTCCCCTTGAATCGACATAAATCCCGACAAGCCAACGACTCTCCCCACAAGCCTTTCCCTTTCCTTCCAGATCCTTATCAGGGGATCGGAGCCTTCAATCCCATGCTGGAGCGGGATGAGCATGAATCCATTGCCCCTAAGTTGCTCTAACCAGCAGAAGGAGATATCAGGGCAGCCAACGGTGGCGATGATGCGATCATATAGGGCTTTTTCTGGGAAGCCGTCGGCGCCATCTGCGGCAATCACCTCGATCTCGCCATAGCCAGAGGCCTTCAGAAGCCTCCTCGTTTGCTCTACAACGTCCTCTTGAATATCGATCGTTGTAATGTGCCCCTTCTTGCCGACGATCTCCTGCATCAAGGCGGCGTTGTATCCCGTCCCAGCTCCGATCTCTAAGAGATTCATCCCTCTTTTAAGCTCAAGAAGCTCTAACATGGATGCTACCAGAGATGGCTGAGAAGTGGAGCTGGGTGGATTAATCTTGGTAAGCAGAGAGGTATTTGAATAGATGATCTTTAAAAGATCAGGGTCTGGATTTTGCGCATCAACGTCTCTTTTGGTCGCCCGCCATCCCTGATACTCGATCTCCCCTTTGTCGTCCGTTAGATAAAACCATTCTAGAAGCTTGTGCCGCTCAACCCGGGAGAAGGCGCGCTCGACCTGCCCCGTCTTGATCGCTCTCGCTCCTTTGAGCTCTTTGACGTACTGTCTGATTATATCTGAAACCACTTGTGCCATCATGATTGCCTCAAGTCCAGGGACCCTCTGCCTCCCAAGTTGTTTCCTTAAAACCGACTTTCAGGAGAGTTCAAAGTTATACCAACATCGGAAAGTTACATAAAACACCGGCTCAATATCTTAAAGA
>DOHL01000095.1:0-2204 GCA_003535305.1 Candidatus Acetothermia bacterium | reverse complement strand
CCGGCTCAATATCTTAAAGAACAAAAGGAGATTACACTACAACGTATCGCTATCTAACACTTAGTGGTCTATTCCATAAGTTGCGTTACGTATTTAATCAGATATTGTTCGCTCGCAATGATATGTAACAGGCACGTTACAGTATTTATGAAATGATGCACTTAGTGCTTTTGCGGCTAAACCATTAAGTATTGGACGGCTACGATTAACGTCGCACAATGAGTTTGCTCCCTTCGACCCGCTTGATCTCTACTCGCTCGTTCTTGCGAATCGGCTCGTCAGATGGATCACTCATATCAATCTCCGCTTTCCACAGCTCTCCTTTGACCAAGATCATTCCGACAGGATCAAGGTCTGCTCTTACTACTCCCACAGCTCCAACCATGCCGCTGGGTCCTGTTACGACCGCTTTCTTCTGGATGGCCACTGACTTGCCGATGACGAACACAGAGACCAAGGTCAAAGTGCCCACTGTGGCGAGGATATTCCACCACGACAGAGCAATAGCGGGATCAGGAATATCAAATAGAGCAAACGAACCGAAGAGAAGCGCAACTACGCCACCGACTGTCAATATCCCGTCAGTAGGAGTAAAGATATCAAGAACTATCAGCACAATCCCCAAGCCAAGCAACGCAAGACCGGTGATATTGATCGGCAGTATCTGAAGACCAAAAAATGCGAGGAGAAGCATGCTCCCTCCCACGGCAGCCCCAAAGCCGATTCCTGGCTGCATGAACTCCCATGTGAGAGCCAACATTCCAAGCATGAGCAATATATAGACGATATTGGGATCAGCCAAGTAGTTGAACAATCGCTCCCGCCATGTCGGACGAATTTCCCGCAGAGGAAGACCAGCGACTTGCAAAATACGACCATCGGAGAGCGTATATCCTTCCAACTGAGCAAGAAGGTCATTTTTGTCAGTGGCGAATAGATCGACCACTCCCAATGTTAGCGCTTCGGAAGCAGTAATAGAAGTATTCTCACGCACTGCCTGTTCCGCCCACTCAACGTTTCTCCCTCGCTGCTCAGCGATGCTCTTGGCCCAGGCAGCGATGTCATTGACTACCTTCTTAGCCATGACATCTTCTCCTTCAGCTCCGCCGAGAGGAACGGGATGAGCAGCGCCGATGTTCGTCCCCGGCGACATCGCGGCGACATCAGCGGCCATGGTAATAAAAACTCCTGCAGATGCCGCTTGTGCACCCGCCGGACTTACAAAAACGACAATAGGAATCGGAGAAGTGAGTTGTGCGGATACGATCGCCCGCGTTGCCGCAACCAAGCCTCCAGGAGTGTTCAGGTGAAAGATCACCATCTCCGCTTGTGCATCTGTTGCTTTATCGATTACTCGCAGAATAAAATCTTTCGAAGCAGGATTGATCGTCCCATCAACAGCGAAATAATAGATCGCCCTTCCTTCTGGAGTGGAGCTTGCCCACAAGCTAACCACGACCATGAAGAACAGAAGCATCGCTAATGCTGATTTATAGAGCCTTTTCTTTTTCATCATACTTAACACTGGTGGAGGTGGCGGGAATCGAACCCGCGTCCGCGAATTACGCCACTCGGCATCTACAAGCTTAGCGCCATGATTTAAAGATTCGGCTTTTTGTTCTCCCATGGCCAGGATAACATGAGCCTAGCTTATTGTTTGTTCACTGGATTATGAAAAGCGCATAGGCCAGTATAGCCGCATAGTCGACGCCTTAAAAGTGGCCTGCGGCCATCCACTCAAGACGCCCTGCTCTAATTTAGAGAAGGGGTAGCAAATGCGTAATTGGCATTTGTATTTGAAGTTTGCCAGTTTTAGGAGATGGCATATGCTCCGCTTGCCGCCTTGCTTTGCCATTCACGTCGAAGCCGTTCACCCCCATACATATAAATGAACCGTTTCTATTATAGTGGATGTCAACCCAAAAGGCAAGCGGCAGAGTTGTCTCATACAAGACAAGCATGAACTTCCGGGGACACCATACTTATCTTTGGCTAACCTCACGTCAATTATTACCGCTGAGAAGGCGTTCGATAGCGAGCGGCTTGCAGTCAATCATCGATATCGGTTCCACAAAAGAAATGAGTTTATGTAACAGTAAACCCATACTGGCTGAAATGTGGCAGGCCCTGCACAGTAAATGTGCAGGGCAAGCATAAAACCACGGATTGACACTGATAGACACAGATCAGAGAATAGAGAATAA
>DOHL01000094.1:3332-5677 GCA_003535305.1 Candidatus Acetothermia bacterium | reverse complement strand
TGTCATGTCAACCTTAATTGATCGGACTACTTGAATCGTCATTCCTGCGAAAGCAGGAATCCATAGCCTGGTTTAATAGATTCCGGATCAAGCTCAGAATAACATCTTACACTTGACATGACACTAGGACTTGGGTATAGCGACTGCAAGGAGCGGAGCCGGAAACACTCGTGTTGAGTGATGTTGGTCGCATAAATTATTCTAACCATCAAATCGCGTTTTGTTAATTATTGGATATAATCATCAGATCTTTAATGATGATTATTTTTTCTTTTTCCCCGCAATGTTTTGAGAAGTTCTCGATTTTGAAAGTGAAAGAATTGCATTTGCACAAAGTTGAGTCAATGGCTCCCCAATAGCTGCCTTATAATTAAAACCAAGTAGCTGTATTGTTTTCAAAGTATCTATGCTAATAAGCTCCTTAATTTGTTCACAGGTTTTTATCGGAGCTTCAGGACTCATTGCTTTCAATATTTCTAGAACTTGTCCAACTGTATTGTGTAAATGTGAAATATCTTTATCACTAATTTCGTACCGGTCTAATTCACTTTTATATGCTTGAGCAATTCTAATTGCTTCTTCTCGTTCTGAAAGCAGTTCATTTATGATTTCGTTATATTTATTTTCGATAGTTTCAGCATTTTTTTCCAGTTTTATAGCCTTGATTCTGGTACTAACTGCAGATACCGTACCTTTTACAGCTAAAGCTGCTAAATTAGCTGCCATCTCAGCTAGAAGCGTCGTAGTCGTATTGTTCATTAATATTTCCTCCTAACATCTTTTTTTGCCGATATTTAGTCCGCACCAAGACGGTGCGACCTTTGCGACCAATTTCACTTAACGCCCTCGCCGTTGACGAAGTCCGCCGCTTCCCTGTCTGGCAGTTCACCCTTCCCTTACCACAACACTTCCGTGGCAAATGACCCTTCTCCACCAGCAAGCGGTGGGTTTGGGCGTTAGCCGCCAACGGCGTGTTATCTGCCGTTACGGGCATTAGGCCTGTCCTCTCTAATGCTTTTGGGCTCTTTCAAATATCTCTTCTATTGTCTGGCCCTCATAGAGCCGCCGAGAGATTTCTACATAGTCGGTAGGTTCACGGTGGAACAGGGTAAGAAATCTGAGGGCAGCGGCGGGGCCAAGGGTCTTGTTTAGGGCTTTTATCCCTCTAATCCTAATTTCTGTGTCATCCATCATCCTCGTTTTTTTCATTATCCTGCCTCCTGTCGGATATAATCTACCGGATTCATGATCTCCATCTCAAGTTTCAATCGTTTGGCCTGCTTGATTAGTCTATCATCGCCAGTTAGGAAAACATCGGCGCCGACATAACAAGCACACGCCAAGTGAACAGCATCTTTGGCCGAAATCCCCCCTTTTTTCTGAAACGATTTGGCAAGCTTGTAGATTTCTTCCTCCGGACCCACCCATACTTTGCAAAGAGTGGCGAGGCGAAGGACTTCGTATTTTCGTTCCGGGAAGGGACAGAGAATCGTTTCATCCTCATGCATGAAAGACCAAACCAATCGAACCTCGTCTTCCTCCGCCCTTACGAATATCTCCTGGCACGTTAAAGCCTCTATGCGGATTCTTTATCTGCCGAGGGTCATCGAACCCTTTTTGAAAGCAGTTGTAGTCCAGCTAAATTACCATTCCAGATTATCCTTCAAGCTCTCCCTTTCATCCCCCACAATGACAGATAACGGTGCGCCGGGGTTTGCGAAGGGGTCGCAAAGCGCACCCTTTGGGTGCAGCGAAGCGAACCGCAAACACGCTGTTATATGAAGTTGCGCCTCGCTCTCGCCAATGACCAGGATGACGGGGAATTAGGAGTTCGTCATTGATCGCTTCCGAGATAGTTTGTGATCTATCTGGCGAAGCCATTCCTTTATCACCACCTTCCTGGGGCCCGCTTTTGCCAGTTTCAGGGCCTTCTTTAAATGCGGTTGGGCCTCCTCTTCTTTCCCAAGTTCCATAAGGGTTACGCCTAAAGCGTAGTCAGCGTTTGGGTGCTGCGGATCACGATCAGAAATACCTCTAAAATATGTGAGCGCTTTCTCATCATGCTCCCGTAGCAATTTGCGGGCTGCTTGCAGGTGTGGATAGTCTAACGCTAGACGAAGTGCTTGATCTATGTAGTGGATCTTTCGATAGGTAGCTATTGCAGCCTGGATGGGTTCCTCGGGATGGTATTTTTGAGCTAAATACCACTCAAGAATATCATCGGCCAATTTCCTTGAGAGGTCTTTACTAAATAGCGTACTATAGGTGACAACGTCAAGTGGGATGCCCTCTTCACGCATCGTCTCCGCCCAAGCCTTCGCTACATCGTAGTCGGGAGCCTTATC
>DOHL01000094.1:0-2986 GCA_003535305.1 Candidatus Acetothermia bacterium | reverse complement strand
TGTTGTAGGTGACAACGTTAGGGGCTAACCTAGCGGCTCGGATGTTCTTCAGGATCCCAAGCGCGCTTGAATAGTCAGGAACGCCCCCCATAAGTCGATTCCAACTTCGCAAGATTCGTTGGAGGGCTTCTTTTTTTCAGCGATACCGACGAGCTTGATAGCTTCATCTCCCAGACGCTTTGAAACCTGCCGGGTAACTGTTGTGGCCTCTTCCACTTTTCCGATAATATTAAGAGTGTAAACAAAATATTCATATTCGGGAGCTTCTGAGCCCGCAGCTGCTTTTATCTTTAGGTTTCCCAAAACATACAATATAAGATCCTCTTCCATCTTCTTCGGCTGATACTCTGGAGGACGTTGTTTTTATATCTATAGGCTTCCTATCAACAACAAAGTTACGGAAAGCGCCGTCGTAGACAGACGCATTGATAAGTATTTCATTAGGTAAACAGCATCCAGATGCACGCGTTGCCCTTTGGGCGCTGTGACCTACCCAATCTTTGCGCCCGTCTGGCAGTTCAACACGTATATCTCGGCCTGAACAGATGCCAAGACGAAGTGAAGGTATTTTATCTTTAACGATTCCAGTTTTTTGGCTCATTTCGTCCTGAAATCTAGTAGCCATGATAGTTGCAAGGCAGCATAAGGCAGAAACTTTCTTCGGTTTTTCGGTCATCACCAGCCAGCCATCGCCAGTGAACTTTATTAAAGCATCAGTTAAACCTAACTTTTCGAGATGAGGCCGGATTTGGTTCACTAATGATATATTGAAGCTGTCCAGCCTTTGTGTAGTGAGTTTTAGCCCGGCTTCTGTCGAACCAATCAGATCTATAGAAAGACAGAAGACAAATCCTACTGAGTGCTCCTCTGGCGAATATTCCCGCTGGTTACGGCGTTCCACCTGAAACTTCACTCCTTCGTTATTTAGACTACTCAGGCACCCTTATATATGGTTTTTTACAGTTGAATCATCGATACTGCTGCATGCATAGTTTAACCTCGTAGGTCATCGAGCAACAGCTGAAGCTGACAGAGCGGTAATCCAAGCACGTTGTAGAAATCACCTTCAATCCGCTCGATGAAGAGGGCTGCTTTCCCTCCGATGGAATAGGCGCCTGCTTTGTCGAGATACTCCTCTTTATCTAAATAGGATTCGATTTCCACCATTGAAAGTTCTCTGAATGTAACCGCTGTCCCTACTACTTCCTGTCGCTCTTGGCCGCTCTCAGTAGCGAGAAGATAAAGGCCGGTAATTACAATGTGTTCTCTGTTGCTCAGTCGGGACAACATATGGCGCGCTTCATTGCGAGTAGTGGGTTTTCCTAAGATCTCGTCATCGATACACACCATAGTATCGGCTCCGATAATGATCCCGCGATAACCTTGCGCTGCTACGGCTTCTGCTTTGCGTTTAGCAAGGATGATTGCCAGATCGCGCGGATCACCTGCTCCTTCTTCCTGCACACCGCTCTTTACCGCAATAAAGTCTCTGGTTACGTATTGAAGCAGTTCTATCCGTCGTGGCGAACCGCTAGCAAGAATCAGCCGGTTATTCAATTTCATCGCCATCGCTCAAAAAAGGGAGGTCGCCAGCTGATTTACTTCTTCGATAGGGTGCGATAGCGGCCGATGGAACGATATTTTTTATACCTTTTCTTGAGTAGTTCATCGATCGATAGTAAGGATAGATCATTGAGATGGCGGATGAGCGCCTCTTTCAAATTGGCCGCAGTCTGTTGCGGATCGGTATGTGCTCCTCCAAGTGATTCAGGGATGATCTCATCGATTAAGCCAAGATCTTTAAGGCGTGACGCTGTCAGACCAAGCGCTTTGGCTGCTTCAGCGATCATTCCATTATCTCTCCATAGGATGGCTGCGCATCCTTCCGGACTTATCACTGAATAGATAGCATTTTCCAACATCATAATTCGATCAGCAACCCCGATTGCTATTGCCCCGCCGCTGCCTCCTTCACCGATTACAACCGCGATAATCGGCACATTGAGAAGGGACATCTTCTGTAAGTTGTCGGCAATAGCGCCGCTGATGTTGAGCTCTTCCGCCTCAATACCGGGATAGGCGCCGGGAGTGTCGATCAGCGTGATCACAGGAAAGGAGAAACGTTCAGCGAGTTCCATCACTCGCAGTGCTTTGCGGTACCCTTGCGGGCGAGACATGCCAAAGAAGCGTTCTTTCTTCTCCTCTGTAGTGCGTCCTTTCTGTTGCGCTGCAATCATCACTGTTTTTTGTTCCAATTTTGCCAATCCAACGATCATGGCTCGATCGTCTCCGTGCAGCCGGTCTCCATGTAATTCATAGAAATCACTACATATTTCCGGGATGTAATCGAGAGCATAAGGCCTCTGTGGATGGCGGGAGAGTTTCACTCGATCCCAATCGGCAAGCTTGGCGTATGACGCCGCGGTGAGCGACTGGAGTTTTTCTTCCAGCTGAGCAATCTCTGCGGACAGATCGATCTCTCCATTCTCGTTCAACTTTTGCAGTTCTTTGATCTGTTCCCGTAATACTGTCAATGCCTTCTCGTCTTTCATTGTTTCTCCACAAAGAAGCTGAGAATCCTGGACAGCTCGCAGCGTAGGTTCTCTCGCGTTACAACTCGATCCACACTTCCATGTGACAGAGCAAAGGAATCGGTCTGAAAGTCATCAGGAAGTTCTTCGCCGGTTGTATTCCGAATGACCCGCCGGCCGGCAAAGCCGATCAATGCTCCTTTTTCAGCGATGATTATATCGCCGAGACTGGCGATCGAGGCGGCCACTCCGCCGGTGGTGGGGTAGGTCATGATCGAAACAAATGGAACTTTATTCTCAGCCAGCCTTGCTCGTACAGCAGAAGTCTTTGCCATTTGGAAAAGAGAGAAGACTCCCTCTTGCATCCGCGCTCCTCCTGAAGAGGAGATAAGAATAAATGGTCGTTGAAGCCGGCTTGCCTCTTCCATGCCATGACAGATCTGCTCTCCCATCAC